>JBGPLR010000187.1:0-6482 GCA_041486545.1 Terriglobia bacterium | reverse complement strand
TAGATCCCGACTTGACGTTCTCGATGTGCCGCGATGTTCGTAAGGTCCAACACGCACCTTTAGATTTGTCATCCTGAGCGTAGCGACGCTGCGCAGCACGGCGTCGCGCAGTCGAAGGACCCCGAGAATCTGTCCCCGTCCATGCCGTGTCAGGGCGTTCTCATCACACCTGGGTTCCCATTAAGCGGAGCAAATGCTCGCGATGAAAACCCCCGAAGCCTTGTCGAGGAAATGCGCGCCGTCTCGAGTTTCATCTTGTCCTTTCCGCCCTCATCGCTATAATTGAAAATGAATTTCAATTTCATTTGGCTTTAACGCGTATTTCCCGGCTTCGCTGACCCATGCTGCAGAAGAGAATTGACGATCACGCTCCGCCCACGCGCGAATCCATGCGCGAGGCGCAGGAGATTTTCTACAAACACCTGAAGCGCGTCGGCCTCAAGCACACCGACCAGCGTGACACCATCCTGGGCACCTTCCTGGAGACCCGCGACCATCTCTCCACCGACGAACTCTTCCGCCTGGTGCGCAAGAAAGATTCCAAGATCGGATTCACCACCGTCTATCGCACGCTCAAGTTGCTGGCTGAATGCGGCCTGGCCAGCATGGTACCGTTCCCTGACGGCATGACCCGCTACGAACACCAGTTCAACCGCCGCAGCCACCACCACATGGTCTGCACCGAGTGTGGCGCGTCTGTGGAATTTTTCTCGCCGGAAGTCACGCGCATTGAAGAGGAGATCGGCCGCAAGTACCACTTTGACGCCACTCGCCACAACTTCCAGATCTACGGCGTCTGTGAGGATTGCCGCAAGAAATCAAACCGCCGCCCGGCCTAGTTGGGCAGTTGCATTCGCCCGAGCGAAGCCGATGCAGCTTGTGTGATCTCGTTACAATGTTTCCGTGGCCATTTTGCGTCCATACAAAACGCAGGATTTCACCCGTCTTCTGGAAATTGACCAGTCCTGTTTTGTGGAAGGCATTGCCTACACGGAAGAGGAAATCCGCTATTTCCTGGCGATGCCCGGAGCCAGCGCCCTCATTGCGGAAGACCAAGGACAAATTCTTGGATTCATTATCGCCGACCGCTTTCGCCCGCGGCGCACGTCGTCCTACATGGGCCGCATCATCACCATTGACGTGGTGCCCCAGGCTCAAGGCAGCGGCGTGGGCACGCTGCTCATGGCCGGGGCCGAGGCGCAACTGAAGCAAGGCAAGTGTGATTTTGTTTGCCTCGAAGTCGCCGTGGACAACCCGCGCGCCATCCGTTTCTACAAGAAACATGGATATACCGTTCTGAAGACCTTGCCGAAATACTATCTGGATTCGATTGACGGTCTTTTGATGGTCAAGAAGCTCTAGTTCGCGCCGCGCTCCCGCTTTTTCCCGCGTGCTAGAATCCTCACGCTTTGGCTCCCTGACTTATGGCATCGGCAAAGGCGCAAGACGCGCTCAGAATCGCAATCGATAGCGGCGGAACTTTTACCGACTGTGTCTGGCTGCATGATGCCGGCTCGTCGCGTGGCCGCGTACTATTGCGCGTCCTGAAAGTGTTCTCCACGTCCGCCGATCCATCGCAAGCCATTGCCAGCGCGGTGCAGACCATCGCCGCGGACAGTCCTCTGGTTACCATCCTGCACGGCACCACCGTGGGCACCAACACGCTGTTGCAGCGCAAGGGCGCGCGCGTGGCCTTTGTGACCACCGCCGGTTTTGAGGATTCAGTGGAGATCGGACGGCAGAACCGTCCGCAGCTCTATAACTTTTTCTTTGAGAAGGACCCGCCGCTGGCCGCTGCGGGCATGCGGTTTGGCGTGGACGAACGCACCGCAGCCGACGGCAAAGTGCTGCGCCATCCAAAGACTGAAGCCCTGACGCAACTGGCCGGGCGGATCAAGGCGCAAAAAGCGCAGTCCGTCGCATTGTCTCTGCTTTTTTCGTTTGCGAATCCGGAAAACGAACGCGCCGTGGCCCGCGAGCTGAGCGGGCTGGGAATCCCCGTCTCCGTTTCGCACCAGATCCTGCCGGAGTTTCGCGAATACGAGCGCGCCAGTACCGTGCTGGTGAACGCCTATCTCCAACCGGTGATGCAGCGCTACCTGGAAAGTCTGGAGCAGCGCTTGAGCGAACCCGGCGTGCATCGCAGCGAGTACACGCACCGGGGCCAGCAGGCAGCGAAAAGAAATCCCGCGCGCATTTTTGTCATGCAGTCCAGCGGCGGCATCACCGCTCTGGCTACTGCTGCCGCGCAACCCGTGCGGACGGTGCTCTCCGGGCCTGCTGGAGGCGTGGTAGGAGCGTCCGCCGTAGCGCGACGCAGCGGCTTTGAGCGCATCATCACCTTTGACATGGGCGGCACGTCCACCGACGTCGCCCTGGTGGACGGCCAGCCTTCCACCACCAATGAAGCTGACGTCGCCGGTGTTCCGGTGCGCGTCCCGGTGCTGGACATACACACCGTGGGCGCGGGTGGAGGGTCGCTGGCCCGCTTTGACGCCGGAGGCGCGCTGCGCGTGGGACCGGAATCCGCCGGCGCTGATCCTGGGCCCATCTGCTACGGCAAAGGCGAGCGGCCCACCGTGACCGACGCCAATCTGCTTCTTGGCCGCCTGCCCGCAGGCCAGTTCCTGGGCGGCGAATTCCAGCTCGATCTGCCGCGCACGCAGAAGATCGTCGAACGCTGGCTGAAAGACAATGACAGCCGGCTATCTGTCGAAGACTTTTCCGCTGGCGTGGTGCGCGTGGTGAATGCGAACATGGAGAAAGCCATTCGCGTGGTGTCCATTGAGCGCGGCCACGATCCTCGCCAGTTCGCGCTGGTGGCTTTCGGCGGCGCGGGCGCCATGCACGCCTGCGAGCTGGCCGGATCGCTACGGATTCCCAAAGTGATTGTGCCCGCGTACCCAGGAGCGCTCTCCGCGCTGGGCATCTTGATCAGTGACGTGGTCAAAGACCATTCGCGCACCGTGCTGTTGCGCGTCCGCGAACTTCCCGGCCGCCAGTTGGAGCAAATTTTCTCTGAACTGCAGCGGGACGTGGCCGCCGAACTCGCGAAAGAAGACTGGCAGGGAAGCGCCGTTTACGAGCAAAGCGTTGATGTGCGTTATCGCGGACAAGGCTACGAAATTAATCTCCCGTACGCCGACGACCTGCTGCGCCGCTTCCACGCCGAACACCAGCGCCGCTATGGCCACAGCGACGCGGAGCGTGAAATGGAGATCGTGACCGTGCGCCTGCGGGCGCGGGTAAGCTCTCCGGAGAAACTGGAATCCATGCAAATCGAGTCCGGCGCCGGCAAGCTGCAGCAGGGAACCGCGGCGGTGTGGTTCGCGGGCAAGCGGACCAAGACAAAAATCTGGCCGCGGAATCTTCTTAAGCCCGGACGTCTCTATCGTGGTCCGGCGATCATCACCGAATACAGCGCCACCACGGTGATCCCGCCAGGACTGCCATTCAACGCGGACAAGGCGGGGAACGTGATCATCTCTGTCGCGTCGCCCGCAACTGGCAAACGTCCTCGCTCGTAATATTCTCTGACGCCTGCAACTTCCGCACAGACGCCGGGTTAAAATTCGCAGGCCGACAAGGCCATTAACCTCCTATTGAAGGTGAAGTAAAGAGGCGCTCGCAAGGGCGCTTCTTTGTTTTTGTCGCTTCGCTCCAACCCGCCGACGTGCAAGGCACACGCTGGGAATCTTCTGCGTCTCAGGCAGGTGGCTCGGCGCGCAAGCCGGCCTCGCCACCTAAAACAACGTCGCTTCGCTCCAAACCGCTAATGAGCTGCGCACGCGCTGCGATCTTTTTGCGATTGCCGCTCGTTGCTCGGCGCGCAAGTTGGCCTCGCCACATATGAAATGCCAAGTACCAAAAGCCAAAAGCTAGCCTCCCGCCTCCAGAAGCTGTATTGTTTTACTTTGGACTCGCGCGGTGCCCGCTGGACACCTCAAGTTTGCAGCGTAGCGTAAAAGTGTGCGGAGATTAAGGGCGAGACCGCCCACGCGTCGAGCCCGCGGCCGGAAGTGCGGAAGAATCATTGCGGCGTTTGACAACGTCCAAGCGGTTTGGAGCGAAGCGACAAGAATGATGAAGGTGGCCATCCAAGGCGAGCGCGGAGCATTCAGCCATCAAGCGGCGCTTAAGCTGCTTCCCAAAGCGCAGGTGCTGGCGTGCAGCCGCTCGATTGAAGTCTTTGACGCGCTCGATTCCGGACGCGCCGGGGCCGCCGTGATCCCGGTGGAGAACACCCTGGCCGGCCCCGTGGGCGAGCACCTTGATCTGCTACTGGAACGCGACGTATTTATCCACCGCGAAGTGCGGCTGCGCATTGAGCACAACTTGATCGCCGCACCGGGCGTGAAGCTGAAAGATATACGCCAGGTGCTCTCGCACCCGGTCGCGCTGGACCAGTGCCGCAACTTTTTCCGCCATCACAAAGGGATTTCCGCGGTCCCGTTTTATGACACCGCGGGCGCCGTCAAGCATGTTGTTGCCCAGGAACTGCGCGACGTAGCGGGGATCGCCAGCCGCCAGGCCGCGCGGGAATACGGTGGCAAGATCCTGATGGCCGGCCTCGAAGATAATAAACAGAACGTCACCCGCTTTTTCCTCATCCTAAAGAAGAGGAAAGTTTCTGCCGGCGCTGATAAGACGTCGCTGGCGTTTTCCTTGAAGAACGTGGCTGGGGCGCTGTCCAAGGCATTGAGCGTGTTTGCTTTACGCGATCTGGATTTGAGCAAGATCGAGTCCCGGCCGGTGCGTGGAAAACCCTGGGAGTACTGTTTTTTTGTGGACGTAATGCGTGGCGACGACCAGCCCATGCGGTTGGCCTTGCGTCATCTTGAAGAAATTGCAGGGTTTGTTAAGGTCCTGGGAATCTACCCGCGGGCCAGCTGAGAAGCAGATCGCCGTCATCGCACGTGATCGCCGACATCGCCGTGATCGGTAAGAGAGGCTAAGCTAGGGAGTTTGAAAGGTTTTCGCTACTAGTACCAACGGTAATTTGCTGCTTTTCCGTAAATTGACTAGAATCCGCCGATTACGGGGAAGTCCCGGCAGAACAGCGGCTTGCATCCTTTTTGGGTACCCATTCATCAATATGTGAGTCTGTTATTATCAAGGATTAACTTATGGCCATAGACGATATCCGCGACGAAGTCATACCCATTGCGTCCGCTTCTGATGAGCTGCCGGCGGAACTCCAGAAATCCAGTGTCCCGGTTCTGCCGGTGCGCGACACGGTCCTGTTTCCCCACGCGGTCCTGCCCCTGACCGTGGGACGGGAAAGCTCTATCCAACTAATCAACTCGTTGGGAGAAGAGAAGACCATCCTGGTTGTGGCGCAGCGCGAAGCCCGGGTTGACAGCCCGCAGCCCGCCGACCTCTACAGCATTGGCACCCTGGCCACCGTGCACAAAGTGGTCAAGATGCCCAACCAGAGTCTGTTTGTATTTACGGAAGGACTGCGCCGCGGCAAGCTGGGCGAATTCAACCAGCTTACGCCCTTCATGCGCGCCAGCGTTGATCTGCTGGATGACACCGAACCGGAGGACTCGCCGGAAATAGAAGCGCTGCAACGCAACGTCCTTACTTTGTTCCAGCAGATTGTGGCCGGTTCGCCCACGCTGTCCGACGAACTGCAGACCGTGGCCATCAACATTGAAGAGCCCGGCCGTCTGGTGGATTTTGTGGCGTCGTCCCTGCCGTTTCTTTCCACCAAAGACAAACAGGAGATTCTGGAGACGGCGGAAGTCGCCAAGCGCTTGCAGGCCATCAACCATCACTTGGCCAAAGAGCTGGAAGTGCAGCAGCTGCGCAACAAGATCCAGACGGAAGTCCAGGACCAGGTGCAGCAATCGCAACGCGAGTACTACCTGCGCGAGCAGATGAAGGCCATCCAGAAGGAACTGGGCGAGCAGGACGAGACCCAGCGTGACGTGGAAGAGCTGCGCCAGAAGATTGAAGCGGCCGGCATGCCCGACGAGGTGAAGAAAGAATCTCTAAAGGAGCTCACGCGTCTGGCGCGCATGTCTCCCATGGCCGCGGATTATTCCGTCACGCGCAACTACATTGAGTGGCTGGCCGTGCTGCCCTGGGCCAAGTCCAGCGGCGTGCAAGTGGACATTGCCAAATCGCACGAAGTTTTGGACGCCGACCACTACGATCTGCAGAAAGTCAAAGACCGCATTCTGGATTACCTTTCTGTACGCCGGCTCAAGCCCAGCATGAAGGGGCCGATTCTGTGCTTTGTCGGGCCTCCGGGCGTGGGCAAAACGTCACTGGGCCGCTCGATCGCGCGGGCCATGGAGAGAAAATTCGTGCGCCTGTCGCTGGGCGGCGTGCACGATGAAGCCGAGATCCGCGGCCATCGCCGTACCTACATCGGCGCCTTGCCGGGCCAGATCATCCAGGGTATCCGCCGCGCCGGCACGAATAATCCCGTCTTCATGTTGGACGAGGTGGACAAGATCGGCCGCGACTTCCGC
>JBGPLR010000186.1:0-6533 GCA_041486545.1 Terriglobia bacterium | reverse complement strand
TCGTCTACGACACACTGAAAAACCAGTGGGTCTTCGAAGACTTTCCCAGCTTCACCCTGGCTGCCTAAAACCAGCCAAAACAACTTTTGAGTAGACATTATTCATGGGAGGTCACAGAGGAACACGGAGGAAATGAGGCCAGCGGCGCGAGACCGCTTGGGGAGGTTCGGCGTGGGGCCTGGGCGCGCGAGTATAGACGAGGAGAGTCGTGTTTTCTGTGATCCCCGTGTGTCCTCTGTGGTTAGATTAAGAAGATGCAGTGGAAAGCACACGCTCGAACCACCGGGTCAGCTCTGAAAAACTGGTTCGTCGCGCAGTGCCTGGATTCGCTGGCGGTGGCGGCGTTGTGGCTTATCGGGCTGCTGATCATCGGGATACCATGGGCGCCTCTGTGGGCGCTGCTGGCGGGCGCGCTGCAGTTCATCCCCAACTTCGGCGGGGCGATTGCCGTGATTCCGCCGGCGATCATCGGCGCGCTCAGCGCGGACCAGATGAAGTTCTTCTATGTGCTGGGATTGTACGCGGTGATCACGGTGACCGACGGCTTCTTCCTGCAGCCGTATTTCATGAAGCGGAAAGCCAGAGTGCCGTTCTGGGCGTCATTGCTGGCGCCGATTGTGCTGGCCATGGCGATCCCGTTCTGGTGGGCCATACTGCTGGCGCCGCCGGTGCTAGCGGTGGTGTATGCATTTCGCAGGAAGAAAACGCCAGGAAGCGAGGCTTCAGGGACGTCTTGATCTCTGCCGGAGCCACCAGCGGGGAGGTCGTGGAGCCGAAGCGGCAGTGAAGGCGCGATAGGCAAGAAGAAAGCCAAGGATCAACGTCCCTAGCGAAAAGCCGCCCGTCGCGAACCCGACTGGCCAGTCTCTGTAGTCGCGCAAGGTGATGACGGCGTATGCGAGCAATGACAATCCGAGCACCATTGCTAATGCGCCTAGAGCGAGCACGCCCACCCGCTGGACCGGGTTCAGGCTCATTTTGAAGCGGATAATGTGCCGGTAGAAACGGGCTTCATTCAGCACGGTGTCAGGAAACACGATGTTTCTCTGCCGGTTGATGACATCGCGCTCCCACTCCCGCAATTTCATGCCGGAATCATAGCCCGAGTCCATGCTATAATCTACTTTGTTTTCATGCGCTTGTTAGCGTCTGCCGCTCCCCTGGTCGGCCGCATAAATCTTTGATTCTTTGAGGTTATCCACATGTCTGGCCATTCAAAATGGGCCACAATCAAGCACAAAAAGGGCGCGCTGGACGCCAAGCGCGGCAAGATTTTCACCCGTCTGATCAAGGAAATCACCATGGCCGCCAAGGCTGGCGGCGGTGACGTGGAAGGCAACCCGCGTCTGCGTGGGGCGGTGGCCGCTGCCAAGGCGGAGAACATGCCGGCCGACAACATCAAACGGGCCATCCAGCGCGGTACGGGCGAACTGGAAGGCGTGAACTACGAAGAGATCCTCTTCGAAGGCTACGGTCCTGGCGGCGTCGCACTGCTGGTGGAAGTGACCACGGACAACCGCAACCGCACGGTGAGCGACATCCGGCACATGTTTACCAAGGGCGGCGGCAACCTGGGCGAATCCGGCTCGGTGGCCTGGATGTTCCACAAGAAGGGCTCCATCATCGTATCCAAGGCCAAGTCCAAAGAAGACGACCTGATGAACATTGTCCTGGAGCAGGGCGGGGACGACCTGAACGACGATGGCGACAGCTGGGAGATCATTACTCCGCCCAGCGCATATGAAACCGTGCTGGATGCGGTGAAGAAGTCAGGCGCTGAGATCTTGCATTCTCAAGTGGGAATGATTCCGAAGACCTACGTGAAGCTGGAAGGCGCTGCCGCCAACCAGATGATCCGCCTGCTGGAAACCATTGAAGACCACGACGACGTGCAGAACGTGTATTCGAATTTTGACGTTGACCAAAAACAGCTGGAAGAAGTGGCTGGATAGGTCAAAAGAGCTTCTTGCCAGGGGCGGCCTACGGGCCGCCTTTTGGTTTTGGTGGATACCCCCAATCCTGCTCTGATGACTTTCCGATCAGGAGGTTCGTCTTGCTCTAGAATCACCGGTTGCGGTTATCATGGGAAGCCAAAATCTTTCTTGGGGGCTTAATGCCAAAAAATTCAAACGTGTCCGTGTTTGCGTGCCTCCGTGGTGGCTTCCTTGCGGTGTGCTTTCTCTTCTCGACGTTTGCCTCCGCGCAATCCTCCAAGCCGCTGGACGGCCAGCCTTGGGACGTTGGCGTGTGGGCCAGCGGAGGATTCAGCGTCCCCGGCGGGACCAAAGACACGCAGGTGATTGATGCCGGGGTTCGTCTGGGGAAAGTGCTTACGGATGATCACCTCGGCGGGTTTGTGCGCGGGAATTTTGAATGGTCTGCCGACCTGATGCCGGTCTATTACGTGCTCCAGCCGGCCCCGGGAAAAAATGCTTATGGAGCAGCGTTTAACCCGCTAAACCTCAAGTGGAACTTTACCAATTCTGAGAGAGTGGTGCCGTACCTGGAACTGGGCGGAGGCGTGCTTTTTAGCAGCCATGCGGTGCCGGTGAACACGTCGCATGTGAACTTTCTGACGCACGCGGCGCTGGGCTTTCATTTCTTCAACAACGAGAAGCGCGCCATCACTGCGAGTATTCGGTACGAGCACATTTCCAATGCCGGGTTGACAGTGCCGAATCCCGGTGTGAATACGGTGCAGTTTACGATCGGGATGAATTGGTTCAAGTAGCTGAACTTACCGCAAAGGACGCCACGGACGCGAAGGTCTTGAGGTAGAGCCGGTCTATTTTGAGCGAAAAGCTCTTGAGGCTCTAAGTCCAGCGGGGCAGATCCTTCGCGCTGAGCGCTCAGGATGGCACGTCGCGGAGAGAGCGGCATAGTTTACGCAGCGAGCGGCTGATCTACAGCCGTGCTTGCGCGGTACGGCGTATCCGCAACAAAGGCCGCGTGGCTTTGCACCCTTTGCGTTGAATCCGCTATCCTCTCCAGTTATGTCTTCTCTGGTGCAATGTGTTCCGAATTTCTCTGAAGGCCGCGACAAAGCCGTGGTTGACGCCATTGTGGAAGCCATGAAAGTGCAGGGCGTCTATCTGCTGGACCGCGAGATGGACTCCGACCACAACCGCTGCGTCATCACCCTGGTGGGCGATCGCGAGGCGATTGCCGAAGCGGCCATTCGCGGCGTGGGCAAAGCGGCAGAATTGATTGATCTCACCAAGCATCAGGGGGCTCATCCGCGCATCGGCGCGGCGGACGTGATTCCGTTCATTCCGATTGAAGGGGTCACCATTGAAGACTGCGCGGCCATCGCGCGCAAAGTGGGCGAGGAAATCTGGAAGCGCTTCAAGATCCCTGTCTATCTTTACGAAGCGGCGGCGACGAATCCTGAACGGCAGAACCTGGAGAACATTCGTCGCGGCCAGTTTGAAGGCCTGCGGGATGACATTCTGGTCAATCCTGCCCGTAAGCCGGACTTCGGCGAAGCCAAACTGCATCCCACGGCCGGGGCCACGGTGGTGGGCGCTCGCAAGGCGCTCATCGCGTACAACGTATTTCTTAACACGACGAATGTTGATATCGCCAAGAAGATTGCCAAGGCGATACGGTTTTCGTCCGGCGGTCTGCGCTATGTGAAAGCCGCAGGGTTTGAAGTGCGCGGGCTGGCCCAGGTGTCCATGAACCTGACCGATTTTGAGCAGACACCGGTGGCCCGCGTGTTTGAGTTCGTGAAAAGGGAAGCGGCGCGTTACGGCGTGATGCCGCTAAGCAGCGAAATTGTCGGGCTGATTCCGAAAAAAGCACTGGAGCAGGCGGCGGAGTGGTTCCTGCAGGTGGAGAATTTTGATTCGTCGCTCATTCTGGAGAGCCGTCTGGCCGGAGTGATGAGCGGAACGGTCGCGGCTGGTGGACTGCGCGCCGGAGTTGAGCCGTTCATTGAACAACTGGCGGCGCCCACGGCAACGCCCGGCGGGGGAAGCGCTTCGGCAGCGGCGGGAGCCATGGCCGCGGCGCTGGCCAGCATGGTGGCGGGCATGTCCCGAGGCAAGAAAGCTTATCTGCAGCATGAGGCTGAGCTAAGCCAGGCGCTGGCGCGGCTGGCGCAACTACGGGAAGAGTTGAAAGCGGCAATTGATGCCGACGCGGAAAGTTACAACCAGGTGATGGCTGCCTATAAAGCCGCCAAGACGGCAACCGACGGCGACTTGATGATCGAATCAGCCATGAAGGGAGCAACTACAGTCCCTCTGGAAACGGCGCAAAAGGCGCGCGAGGTGGCGGACATCGCGGAAAAGCTGCGGCCCATCACCAATCCCAATATGGCGTCTGACCTGGCGGTGGCGCTGGCCTTGGCCAAAGCGGCCATCGAAGGGGCGATTTCCAACGTGGAAATCAACCTGGCCTCACTTAAGGACGCAACATTTGTGAAGGAGATGCGTTCTAGAGTAGGCCAGATCCAGAGGTGAATACCTTAAAGTAACGCATATTGCATCCCAGAGGGCCTAAGGAAGCATCTGAAATCAGAGTAAAACAGATTAGAATAGAAGGACTATGAAACGTTTAGGTTTGTGTGTTCTTATTTTTGCTCTTGTATTGAGCGGCCTGCCCGCGGGCGCCGCGTCGCTAGGCACGGCCGCAAGGTCGGTCATCCCCGTGGAAGTGCAGCAGATCATCAACGTGGACTACCGGCGGATGAAGAATTCCGACACGGCCATGGAGATGAAGACCAAGCTCATCCCGACCAACATGAAGCAGTTTGAAGACGCGCTGAAGGACATCGGCGTGGTGCCGGACCGCGACATGGAACAGATTACCCTGGCTTCATTCCGCCTCAAGGACCACGGCATACAGATCGTGGGCATTGCCCAGGGACAGTTCCCGCGCAAAAAGATTGTCCTGCGCCTGGTGAAGCAGAAAATCAAGAGCAACAAAGTGAATGGATCGTTTGTCTATCCCATGCCCGGCGGCATGCAGATGGTGTTTCTGGACGACTGGACCATGCTCTTCGGCGAGAGTTCAGCGGTCAAGGCCGCGCTGGACGCGCGCGACAACAGCAGCATGAGCCTTAACGCCAACCCCGATATCACGGACATGATTGCTTCCGTGGAGGGGGGGACGGTGTGGAGCGTGCTGGATCGCGAAGGCACGCAGACCATGCTGAAGAACGCTCTGGGCCCCGCCTCTGACCTGGCGGAGTATGACACGCTGAAGAAACACCTGGTGGGTTCACACTACACGGTGGATTTTGACCACGGCATTGAGTTCAACTTGAATATCGTAACGTCAGACAATATCACCGCGGCTTCGCTTTCGTCGGTCATGAAAGCGGGATTGATGTTCAAGAAGTCCGGCGCAAGCCCTATGGAGCAGTCAGCGATTGACGGCACCACGGTGGATTCCGACGGCGGCAGGCTGGTGGTGCATTTCAAGGCCAACGACAAGAGCTTCCAGGCACTGCTGGATTCGCCGATGTTTGTGGCGGTCACGCACTAAACCCAAGAGCCTTAACCACAAAGGACACTAAGGAGCACGAAGTCCAAGACTCAACTTCGTGGAACTTTGTGTCCTTTGTCCTTGATACGCCGGCGAAATGCGTTTGGCTTGCCCTCTGAAACTTTCTCTCTTCCTCACACATCTCATACAATCGAGCACACCATGGACGACCTCGGCATATTCTCCGGCAATGAACGCAAAGAAAAAGAGCAGGCCATGCGCGAATCCGGCCGCCTGCCTTCGGGGCAGTCGCTCACGCTGAAATGGCCGGTGCTGCACTATGGCTCGGTGCCGCGCTTTGATCCCGCACGCTGGGATTTCCGCATGTGGGGCCTGGTAGGGAGCCCGGTCAAGCTGACCTGGGACGACTTCAGCAAACTGCCGCGGTATCACGGCCGCAGTGATTTCCATTGTGTGACCCGCTGGAGCCGCTTTGACAACGAGTGGGACGGAGTGGCCTTCAAGGAAGTGTTGAAGCTGGCGCAGGTCCGGGCGGAGGCCAAGTATGTTCTGGTCCACGCCGAGCAAGGGTTTACCGCGAACGTCCCGCTGGCCGACCTGGACCGCGACGGTGTACTCCTGGCAACGCACCACGATGGCGAGCCACTTTCCGCCGAACATGGCTATCCCCTGCGCCTGATTGTCCCGCATTTGTACGCGTGGAAGTCAGTGAAATGGGTGCGCGGGTTTGAGTTCTTGGAGAACGACGTCCCAGGCTTCTGGGAACAGAACGGCTATCACATGTATGGCGATCCGTTCAAAGAACAAAGGTTTGATACGGACTGAGCAACTAGCAGCTAGCACTTGGCAATTAGCTCAGCTAAAGCTAACTCCTAAATCACTGGAATACCCCGTAAAGTCCATGAGCCGGCTTTAGCTGTGCTAGTTGCTAATTGCCAGTTGCCACTTGCTGAGTAGCTACTTCTTCAAGATCGGGTTATATCCATCGCCGGCCAGACGGCTGCGCATGGCTTCAGCTTCTCGCTGATCGCTGAAAGGGCCAACCTGGACGTGGAACAGCGCGTCGCCGGGAACGTTGG
>JBGPLR010000185.1:0-6542 GCA_041486545.1 Terriglobia bacterium | reverse complement strand
TGGCGGCCAAGGGCGTCCGCAACATTGAGCAGTACAACAAGCTGTTTGAGCGGGAAACGCCCGGGCTGTTTGACGACGAAAACGCCGAGAACAAGCCGCTGCCCTACATTGTGATCATTATTGACGAACTGGCTGACCTGATGATGCTGGACCAGTCGAACGTGGAAGAGTCCATCACGCGGCTGGCGCAGATGGCGCGCGCCGTGGGCATACACCTGGTGCTGGCGACGCAGCGTCCGTCAGTGGACGTGATCACCGGCTTGATCAAGGCCAACTTCCCGTCGCGCATTTCATTCCGCGTGGCCACGAAGATCGATTCGCGCACCATTCTGGACGCCAACGGCGCCGAATCGCTGCTGGGCAAAGGCGACATGCTGTATTTGCCGTCAGGGTCGGCGCGTGTGCATCGTCTGCATGCGCCGTTCACCACGGAAAAAGAAATCAACGCGGTGGTGGAGTTCTGGCGCGCGCAAGCACAAGCGCAGTACGAACAGAAATTCCTGGAAGCGCCGAAAGAAGAAAAGGTCTCCGTTACCGGTTCCATGGACCAGGACGATGACGATGACGAGCAGGACGAACTTTACCAGGACGCAGTGCGGCTGGTGATCGAGTTCGGGAAAGCGTCCACGTCTCTGCTGCAGCGGCGTTTGCGTATCGGCTACGGGCGCGCCGCACATTTGATTGACCTGATGGAGAGAGACGGCATTGTGGGAGCAGCCGATGGGCCGAAGCCTCGCGAAGTGCTGAAGCGTCCGGACTGGCTCAACGAAGTGGAAGAAGCTCTGCGGTAGGGTTTGGTTTTTGTCCCGAACGGAGTTTTGTCCCGAACGGAGTGAGGGAACCCTATCGGTTTCAATACTTGTTTGGCTGACAGACATTGGTGGCAATAGGGATCTCTCCCCTTCGGCTTTGGCTCAGGGTCAGGATTTCAGAAGGTGTTCGGCTCGGGAACGTGGGGACACGCGAATCGCGGAGAAAACGGCACTGATTACTCTTCGCTAACCATATTGCTTTTCTTGGGCCGCAGGAGCACCATACGATGCGCAACCTTAGTCCTCATATGACCCTGATCGAGCGGCGCAAGCATCCACGCTTTCCCTGTGAACTGGCGGTGGAAGTCCGCGCGGACAACCAGCGGGTAACCTACCCCGGCAAACTGGCGGACATCTGCCTGGGCGGGTGTTTTGTTTCCACCGTATCGCCGCTGCCCGCGGGCACTTCCGTGGTGCTGTTTTTCCGCACGCAAAATGGCGACAACAGCGGAGCCGAGGCCCAGGCGGAAAGCGCCGCAACTGCCGTCGCCGGACGCACGGTGACCAGTCTTCCCGGTAGCGGCATGGGCATTGAATTTACTGGGGTGAGCGACTCGGCCATCGTCGCGCAACTCAAAGCCCTGATCGCGCAACTGGAAAGCGGGACGCAACGGGAAACGCGGGCCGCGATGTGAGGGTCCTTGTCGCGTCCGCGGATTGAAGTGGAAGACGGTTTTCGTGAAGAAGACGGTTTTCGCGAAAAAGAAAGCGTATTCGCCGCAAGACGACAGATTCAGCGGGGAAAGAGCGGCTCGGCTTTCCGCACTCACTTGTACATCGCCCAAATGGACGCTGCACCACCTGCTCCTAGGTAATGCCCTTGCCGCCAGCGGTTGGAGGACAATATGCCGCAAGGAGTTTTCTATGGCAGCCGTAGATTTCAAAGACCGCCGCAAACATCCGCGGTTCCCGTGTGATACCGGCGTGCGAATTCATCCGGAAAAAGGCAACGCCGGATATTGGGGAACGGTGTCCGATATTTCCATCGGAGGATGCTACATCTACACTTTTTCACCGTTGCCGGTGGGACAGATCGTCACCTTGGTGATCAAGATTGACAACGCTGAGATCAACGTTGGCGGACAGACGGTGAGTTCGCATCCCGGCGTGGGCATGGGCGTGGCTTTCCAGGGCTTTGTTCACGAAGACGGCGAGGCGCGGCTCAAGGCATACGTTGAGCGTCTCTCCATGCAGCCCAAACCGAAAGACCAGATGACCGTTTTTCACTAAACGCCTGAGCGCGGCCAACAACTTCCCGGCCTCAGCCAGGGTCAGGCTGCCTTTGACCAGATAGTCGGCGAACCCGGCACAATGAGCAGACTCTTGCGCCGATGCGTGACCTGAATCGCGATGGGTGCGCTCAGCAGTCGCACTCGCCTGTCTAAGAAGCTGAGAACATAGGACGTTCTTAAGTTATCTAGATAATCTCCGATATCGTAGCTGTGTTTGTATCTTCCTTCCAATTTGGCATTCATGTGCCCCGCAGCATTGAAGTCCGGAGTTTCCATGTCTGATCAGGACTCCCGCGTCTTCAAACTCTTACGGATGTACTGTGAAGCGTCAGCCATTGCCGTCGTGGGACTGGGATGTCTGGTTCTTTTCGGATGGGCGCTGCACATTGAGTTGTTGAAGTCGCTCTATCCGGGACTCGTTGTGATGAAAGCCAACACCGCGTTGGGTCTGGCATTTTCCGGTACGTCCCTGTGGATGCTGCTCCCCGGCGCGTCTCGTACTCGAAGTCTCGTCGTCGCCCGCTGCCTTGCCTCATTGGTCGCACTGATTGGCGCCGCCACGCTGATTGAATACCTTTTTGGTCTGGACTTGCGCATTGACCAACTGTTATTCCATGAACCTGCGGGTGTTCTGGGAACTTATGCACCCGGACGCATGTCCTCCCTAACCGGCCTCGCATTGCTGGCCATTGGTTCGGCGCTGCTCTTATTGGACTGGAAAACTCGACGCGGCCACCGGCCGGCGCAGGTGCTGAGTTTAGGGGCGGCGCTGCTCGCCATGATGGCCGTCGCCGGTTATATCTACAACGCGACGGCCCTCTACGGACTTTGGCAGCACACGCAGATCGCTTTGCCCACGGCGATCGCCTTGTTTCTGTTGAGTGTCGCCGTCTTCTTTGCCCGGCCTCGGAGTGGTATTGCCGGCGATCTCACCGGCCAACGCTCGGGAAGCGTTGCCGCGCGCCGCTTGCTGCCCTGGGTCTTTTTCCTCCCCATTTTTCTGGGCTGGCTTCGCTGGCGGGGACAACTTGCGGGAATGTACGGCACGGAATTAGGTCTGGCGCTTTATGCCACCTCCAACGTAATCGTCTTCGCCGTCCTGGTTTGGCTGAGCGCTCGGAAAATGAACGTAGAGCATGCCCAGCGCAGCCAGGCGGAAGCCGAAATCCGTGAATTGAATGCGGCGCTGGAAGGGAGAGTCGCCGAGCGAACCCAGACCCTTGAGCAACAGGCTTCCGTCCTCGCTGAACAGGCCGCGTTGCTGGATCTTGCGCAGGACGCCATCTTCGTTCGCGATAGGAACCGCCGAATCACATTTTGGAACCAGGGCGCGACCCACTTATATGGATGGCGTGCGGAACAGGCATTGAACCGCGTAACGCACGAACTGCTGGGAACCGCGTTTCCCGCTCCTTTGGACCAAATCGAGTCTCAAGTTCTGGCTCATGGACACTGGGAGGGTGAACTGGTGCACACCCGCGCGGACCAATCTCGCATCACCGTGGCCAGCAAGTGGGCATTGCAACGCGACATCCACGGTAAGCCTGGCGCGATCCTTGAGATTAACAGTGACATCACTGACCGCAAGCAAGCTGAGTCCAAGCTCCGGTTGCTGACTGAACGGCTATCGCTCGCCACCGCGGTTGCCAGGCTGGGTGTATGGGATTGGGATCTGGCCAGCAGTACGGTGACATGGGATGCCGTGATGTTTGATATCTACGGCATTCCGCCGGTGGTTCCAATGCCGTATGAAAAATGGGCTGCAGCAGTTTTTCCCCAGGACCTGCCAATAATCGAAGGCGCCATGCAAAAATCAATCGCGGAAAAGGGCCAGGGATCCGCAGAATTCCGGATCACGCGCGCTGACGGCGCTGTCAGGAATATTGCGGCGGTGGAAAGAGTGCTTCTCGATGAGCACGCAAACGTCATTCGGGTAATCGGCGTCAACATGGACATCACTGAACGAAAGCTGGCGGAATCCGACTTGCGCCAGGCCAAAGATACGGCCGAGGCGGCCAACCGGGCCAAAAGCGACTTCCTTGCCAACATGAGCCATGAAATTCGCACGCCCATGAACGGCATCATGGGCATGACCGACCTGGTGCTGGACACCCAGCTTACCCAGGGACAGCGTGACTTTCTGGAGATGGTGAAAAGCTCTGCCGATTCGCTGCTCGCGCTGCTCAACGACATTCTGGACTTTTCCAAGATCGAAGCAGGAAAACTGGAGTTTGAAACGATTGAATTTCTGCTGCGCGACATGCTGGACGACAGCATGAAAGTCCTTGGCTTCCGTGCCCAGCAAAAGGGACTTCACCTGGCCTGCCACGTCCTGCCCGCGGTGCCGGACGGTCTGCTGGGCGATCCCGCTCGTCTTCGCCAGGTCCTGCTGAACCTGGTTGGAAACGCCATCAAGTTCACCACGAAAGGTGAAATTGCGGTCCAAGTGGGAGTCCAGGAAAAGTCGGATGCCGAGGTGGTGCTGCATTTTGCTGTCCAGGACACGGGGATTGGCATACCTTTGGAAAAACAACAGTCCATCTTTGAAGAGTTCTCGCAGGCCGACAATTCGACGACCCGGAATTACGGTGGCACAGGCCTGGGTCTGGCGATTTCCCGCCGGCTTGTGAACTTGATGGGTGGAACGATCTGGGTGGAAAGTTGCTCCGGTTACGGCAGCACTTTTCACTTCACCGTGCGACTGCCAATACAGGAGACTTCGTCCAGGAAGATTGCGCCGGCCAGGGTGGAGATGCTTTGCAATCTTCCCGTATTAATCGTGGACGATAACGCCGCCGACCGCCACATCCTGCAGAAAATGGTCCTTTCCTGGAAGATGAAGCCGGCGCTGGCCGAAGGAGGACCTGAAGCGCTCAGGCTTCTCGAACAGGCCGCCATGCGAGGGACTCCTTTTGCCTTGGTTCTGCTGGACGCGCTGATGCCGGACATGAACGGATTCAGCGTCGCGGAAACAATCAAACAGGACGCTCGGCTCGCCGGCTCAGTTGTCGTTATGCTGACCGCGGCGGGTTTTCAGGGAGACGGAACGCGCTGCCGGGCGTGGGGCATGGAAGACTACATGACCAACCCGATTACACCGCCTGAACTTCTCCAGATCATCCAGGCTGCGCTTGGATCGCGCGCCCAAACCGCGGAGAAGCGTGCGGCGGTTACCATCCACTCCCCACGTGAGAACCGGGCACGGCTGAAAATCCTTCTGGTCGAAGACACTCGTGTGAACCAAGTCCTGGCCATTCGGATATTGGAGAAGCGGGGACATGAAGTGGCATTGGCGGAAAACGGCAGGGCGGCCCTTGAAGCATTGGCGACGCAAACCCCTGACGTAGTTCTCATGGACATTCAGATGCCCGAAATGGATGGCCTGCAGGCGACCGCCGCTATCCGCAAGGGCGAATTGAAGAGCGGTAGGCATATGCCGATTATCGCCATGACCGCCCACGCTATGGTCGGCGACAAAGAACGTTATCTTGCCGGAGGGATGGATGGGTACATCTCCAAGCCGCTCGGGATCGAAGATCTTTTTTCGGTGATCGAGGAAGTCCTGGCCATGCCTGCCATCATTTAAGGACTTTCGAGCTGTGGGCCCGGCTGCGATCTGCAGGTTGTGACCGCCTTTCCCAAAGGAAAAGGCGGTCCAGAGTTCAGGCTGCCACCACGCCGGCGCGAATCTCATGCAATGTTGAGTGCAAGACTTCGGCGATCTCAACCTTCGGGGTTCCGTCGATCACGCTTGCCAGCATCTTGAGTACTTCTTTGTACCCACTGGCATCGTAGGCTTCAGCGTTTTGTTTGGTGTCCCAGAAACTGATGGCGAGCACGTCCGTTCCGCCGGGCACAGCAAAAGTGACTTCATCTTTGAAGCCCGCCTGTTTGCGCAACAAGGGGAGAACGCTGTTTTCCAGTGTCTTGGTGAAGTCGGCAAGCGTCTTGGGTTTCAAATGAACAGAAATTTTGCGTACAAACATAGGAATGACCTCCTCGGGTCGGGTGAAGACTAAGGTAGGAGGATCTCAGATAGGCTGACTTAGTTCAGGGAACCTGAAAAGTGAGAAGGGATACTCGCTCACCCCTGACCCTATGCTTCTCGAGTGCCCAATGTCAAGGTGACACGAGCCAAACACTCGGCTCGCCATGAAATTCACGGCCACGCCCGCTCAGCTTTGCTGTCTCTTCCGGGAATGACAGCGTTCCAGGATCAGTTGGTTCCGGTGGCTGTACCCTCGATGTAGGCTGTCGCCTTGTTCCAAGCTTCGTTGGCCACAGCGCGTCCCAGGGCGCGCCCGGCCAGATCATCTTCCTCGTAATGGATGCCCCCATAACGCCGCGACATGCCCGCCTGGTCCGCCGCGTCTGAAAACGTTGGCCAAGAGAGTGTGACGGGGGCCGAGGGTGTGAGCCCAACCTCAACCAAAGAGGTTCCCGGCTCGGCGGTGAAAGATTCACCGAATTGGTCGCTGCCCGTAAATCGCTTCAGGAT
>JBGPLR010000184.1:0-6568 GCA_041486545.1 Terriglobia bacterium | reverse complement strand
GTGGCCCCATATTTGAAGGGGATGGAAAACATCAGGCGCTTGTACTTGTCAATCAGGCGGCCCCAGGCTTGCTGGTCGCCGCTCAGGCAGCCCTCTACCAGGCGTCCATCTTCGCTCTCAATAGGCTGCGAGCAGCGGGCGCAAACCGGAGAGCAATCGTCATTCTCCAGGTTATCGTCAACGTTCTCAATACCATCTATCAGCAGGGCCGGTTCTGCTCCCGCCAATTCCATATCTGGAGGAGTGGCGTACGTCCCTGGGGATTTCATAGTCATTCCCTTGTCCTTAGGTTCTGTGCACGTGTTATGTTCCGCACCAAGCAGGTCTTATGCGAGGGCAAAACTTATGCCCGGCAAAAGCCCTGGTGAGTGGCGCAAAACGCTTGGTCTCTTGCTGGACACACTACTGCCTATGGAAAGGGAAGATCAGATTCGAAGAGGAGAGTAAACAGCGAGCAGGACAGACTCCGACCGTTCGTCGGTCGCCGAAAACGCCAGGGACAGGAGCGGTCCCGTGAATTTCCAGCGGAGGAAAGAAGGGCAGCACCTGAGGACTCCTACAAAGACCAGGAACATGCCGATCACACTGAACAGGCCGATCAGGTGCAACTCCAGGTCGCCGGTGGCAACCGGAAACGCGTCCCAGCTATCCAGCTGCATGAATGGAGAGAACATCACCATTGCCAGGATCATCAGGAGTACGAGTTGGCGAAGCCTTTGCACCATAAATTTGGACGGATGCCGTCCCCGAGAGTTCAGGGTGGACTATAGCACGCGCGTTTTTGAGGGCAAACAGATTTCAAGATGATAATCAATTTAACTCTTAAGAATTTGCGTAAGTTATTGATTATGAGCTAGATAAGATGAATTAGATAGCAGGCGAAAAGTGCCGGTGCGGGCCAAAACGGGAATGAATTATCAGATTCTTTAATAATTTCAGGGAGCAGCTATATTTTCCCGAAACACTTCTTGCACCGCAGACCTGGCAACTCATCAGGGTCTGCTGTAGAGCGGGAACGGTGAACTATCCAAGTCCAGGCCCAACTGAAGGCGGGCGCCTTCAGACATCCTTCCGGGATGCCAGGGGGGATCCAGCACCACCTGAACGTTGACGGCCTTGACCGCGGGCAAGGAGCCCAGCTTTCTCTCGATGTCCGACTTAAGCACATCCGCCATGCCGCAACCGGGCGCGGTCATAGTCATTTTGATATCAATCTGGTTGCCGCCTTCCACCGGGGCGACCTGGCACTCGTAAATCAACCCGAGGTCCACCACGTTCACCGGGATCTCCGGGTCATAAACGGTTTTCAACTGGTCCCAGACCGACTTCTCACTGAATTCGGCGGGGGCGGCGGCGGGCGAAGCGCCGGCGGAGGTTTCTTCGGTGATTCCCAGCGCGTCCGCGTCCTTGGAATCAATACGGAGGAGGTAGCCTTGTTCGGTCATCACGGTATAACTGCCGCCCAAAGCCTGCGACAGTCTTACACGCGTGCCGGACGGCACGGGGTACGGAATCCCGCTGGGGATTTGCGTGGCCGCGCAATCGCGAGTCAGCACCAGATTTTCGCCCGGCTTCAACACATGCCTCCCGAGAACCGCCTCGGTCAGAGGTTCGGATTCGTCAAAATCTTATTACGATAAACCAGTACCATACACCAGTAAGGTCCATCAGTCCTGCGTTACTCCGTGGAGACAGCTTGTTGCTCTCCCCGCAGGGCCGCCCGCAGCGTGTGCCAGGCCAGCGTGGCACACTTCACGCGCAACGGAAACTCTGACACGCCGCCGAACACCGCCAGCTTGCCCATCTCTTCCGCCGAATTGCCGTGCCCGGTGACCAGATCATGGAACTTGGTAAACAGGGCCTCGGCCTCCGCCGTGGTCTTGCCTTTCAGGCTCTGCGTCATCATGGACGCTGACGCCTTGGAAATGGCGCAGCCTGAACCTTCAAAACTCAGGTTCTGGATGGCGCCGTCTTTCACGTCCAGAAAAACGGTGTAGTGGTCGCCGCACAAGGGATTGTAGCCTTCCGCTTTGTGGTTGGCCGTCTCCAGAATTCCGAAGTTCCGCGGTTTGCGGCTGTGTTCCAGAATCGTCTCCTGATACAGTTCGCGCAGTTCAGACATTACCCCATCACCTCAATCACCTTGCGAACGCCGCGGACCAGCGCGTCCACTTCTTCGCGCGTGTTGTACAGCCCAAAGGAAGCGCGCGCCGTAGCCGGAATTCCGAAGCGCTGCATTACAGGCTGCGCGCAGTGATGTCCGGTGCGTACGGCGATGCCTTCATGGTCCAGAATGGTGCCGATGTCATGCGGGTGGATGTTTTCAATCACAAACGAAAGCACGCCGGCTTTTTGCCTGGCCGTGCCTATCACGCTGATGCCGGGAATCTTCTGCACCTGTTCGGTGGCGTAGCCGAGCAGTTCAGACTCATGCTGCTCAATGTTTTCCAGGCCGAGTTGGTTCAGGTATTCGATGGCCGCGCCGAGGCCGATGGTGTCAGCGATGTTCGGCGTGCCAGCTTCAAATTTGTACGGCAGCCGGTTGTAAATCGTCTTGTCGAAAGTAACGGAGGCGATCATGTCGCCGCCGCCCTGGTAGGGCGGCATGGCGTCCAGCAATTTCGTCTTCCCGTAGAGAAAGCCGATGCCGGTGGGTCCGTAAAGCTTGTGCCCGGAAATAGCGTAGAAATCGCAATCCAAGGCCTGAACGTCAACCGCCATGCGGGGCGCGGCCTGCGCGCCGTCCACCAGCACCACGGCGTTGTGGGCGTGGGCCATGCGGGCAATCTGCTGGATCGGGTTGATGGTGCCAAGCGCGTTGGAAAGATGCCCGACGGCCACGATCTTGGTCTTGGCGCTCAACAGCTTTTCAAATTCTTCCAGGATCAGCTCGCCGCGATCATTGATGGGAGCCACACGCAGCCTGGCGCCTTTTTCTTCGCACAGCATCTGCCAGGGAACAATGTTGGAATGGTGCTCCATGGCGGTGATGAGGACTTCATCGCCTTGGCCGACGTTCTTGCGGCCGTAGGTCTGGGCCACCAGGTTGATGGCTTCCGTGGTCCCGCGAAGAAAAATGATTTCGCTGGAAGAGGCAGCGTTGATCAGCTTTTGCGCCGCGACCCTCGTCTTCTCGTAGGCTTCCGTAGCGCGTTCTGACAGCGTGTGCACGCCGCGATGGATGTTCGCGTTGTCGCGGCGATAGTAATGCTCAATCGCTTCGATGACCGCCAGCGGTTTCTGCGTGGTGGCGGCGTTGTCCAGATAGACCAGCGGCTTGCCGTGAATCTCCTGGTGGAGGATGGGGAAATCGGCGCGAATCTTTTTCAGGTCATACCCGCCGGCCGCGTGGACCTGACGAGGCGTCTTGACGACAGTGCTCATCCCACTTCCTCCCAGTTTCTCGGCGCGCCGGCGGACTTGGCGGCCGAGTACGCGGCGGCCTCCGGCAGAGCCCCGGTCACCAGACGTTCCATGTGATTGCGCACCTGCTCGGAGCTCATGCGGTCCAGGCATTCGTTGGCGAAAGCCAGAAGCAACAGATGCTTGGCGGAGGCTTCATCCAGCCCGCGTGAGCGCAGGTAGAAAAGGGCGTTCTCGTCCACCTGTCCGATGGTGGCGCCGTGCGTGCATTTCACGTCGTCGGCGTAGATCTCCAGTTGCGGCTTGGTGTCAATCTGCGCGTCGTCGGAAAGCAACAGGTTGCGGTTGGTCTGTTTGGCGTCAGTCTTCTGCGCGTCTTTGTGGACGATGATGCGCCCGTGAAATACGCCGTGGCCCTTGCCGCTCAAAATACCGTTGTAAAACTGCCGGCTATTGCAATGCGGGCTGGCGTGCTCCACGAGCATGTAGTTGTCCATGTGCGTGCCATTGGCCATGAACAGGCCGTTGATGAGGCATTCCGCGCCTTCTCCGGCCAGCACCGGATGCACGTTGTTGCGCACCAGCGCCGCGTTAATCAGCAGTGAGTGTGTGGACACGTTGCTGCTGCGGCCTTGTTGAATACGCAGCGTGGAAACGTTGAAGGCCGCGTCGGCTTCGCGCACGATCATGTAGTGCGATACCACAGCGCTGTCCCCCGCCACCAGCTCGGTGACGGTGTTCGACAACGAAACACCTTCGCCCAGGCCGACGTAGTCTTCCACCACGGTCACCTGGCTGTTCTCGCCGGCAACGATCAAGTTTCGCGGGTGGTCCATGGTGGGCGTGGCGCCGCCGGTGGTCACGAACAGCAGATAAATGGGCTGCTCCACCACCGCGCTGCGGGGAACATGAATGTAAGCCCCGTCTTCCATGAAAGCCGTGTTCAGCGCGGCAAACGCGTCCCGCTGGAAATTCAAGTACTGTCCCAGATGCTCTTTGACTGCACCAGCATCGGTGGTCAACTGCTCTGCCAGGCTGCCGATGGTGACTCCACCGGGCAGGGACGGAATGCGGGAAAGCTCGCCTGAGAAACGGCCATTCACGAAGACCAACTGGCAAGCAAAGTCGGATGTGCCGAACGGCTCCAGATCGCGCGCGCTGACGCCGCCGGGCTGCGCCGCGTGAAATTCCGTCTGCGCAAGGGCGGTGATGTTGGTGAAGCGCCAGTCTTCGTCATGCGTGGTGGGAAAGCCGCTCTCCGCGAAGCGGGCGAACCCCTCCTGACGCAGCGATTTCAGCCAGC
The DNA here is from genome assembly GCA_041486545.1 of Terriglobia bacterium. GTDB lineage: Bacteria > Acidobacteriota > Terriglobia > Terriglobales > Acidobacteriaceae > Angelobacter. The sequence continues at coordinate 1,902 of JBGPLR010000184.1, read as the reverse complement.
CCAGTTGCGTGGCGGCGCGGCGGTTGAATTGATCAAAGGCCTCCAGATACCTCTCGGGGGCTTGGGTTGCGATCGCGTTGCTCATGGTTCCCCCGATTACCGGCGCGCGCCGGCCGGCTCAGCTTCCGTCCAGCTATAGCCCTTCTCTTCCAGTTCCAGGGCCAGTTCAGGCCCGCCGGACTTGACGATTTTGCCGTTCACCAGAACGTGGACGTAGTCCGGCACAATGTAATCCAGCAGCCGCTGGTAGTGCGTGACCACGATCATGGCGCGGTCCTTGTTGCGCATGGCGTTCACGCCTTTGGCCACGATCTTGAGGGCGTCAATGTCCAGGCCGGAATCGGTTTCATCCAGCACGCAGAGTTTGGGCTCCAGCACGGCCATCTGCACGATCTCATTGCGCTTCTTTTCGCCACCGGAAAACCCTTCGTTCACCGGACGGTTCAGGAACTTTTCGTCCATTTCCAGCAGGCGCATCTTTTCGCGGAGCAGAGGCAGGAAATCCATGGCGTCCAGTTCTTCCTGGCCGCGCGATTTGCGGATCGCGTTCAGGGCGGCGCGCAGAAAGTAAGCGTTGCTGATGCCGGGAATCTCCACCGGATACTGGAACGCCAGAAACAGGCCTTCGCAAGCGGCGTCTTCCGGCTTCATCTGCAAAAGATCTTTGCCGTTGAAGGTAATGGAGCCCTGGGTAACGGTATAACTCTCACGCCGTGCCAGGACGCCGGCCAGCGTGCTCTTGCCCGAGCCGTTGGGGCCCATGATGGAGTGCACTTCACCGGCGTTGACGGTGAGGTTGATCCCCTTGAGGATTTCATTGCTATTCACGCTGGCATGCAGGTTTTTGATTTCGACAAGACTCATTTGGTTATCCGACGCTCCCCTCAAGGCTGATGCTCAATAATTTCTGCGCTTCCACGGCAAACTCCATGGGCAACTCGCGGAACACGGTCTTGCAGAAGCCGTTGATGATCATGGCTACGGCCTCTTCCTTCGATATGCCCCGCTGTTGCAGGTAAAAAATCTGGTCTTCACCGATCTTCGACGTGGACGCCTCATGCTCCATGCGGGCGGTGGAGTTCTTGACTTCGATATACGGGAAGGTGTGCGCGCCGCATTTGTCGCCGATCAGCAGCGAGTCGCACTGGGTGTAATTGCGCGCGCCCGTGGCGCCCTTCAGGATCTTCACCATACCGCGGTAGGTGTTCTGGCCGTGGCCGGCGGAAATGCCCTTGGACACGATGGTGCTTGTGGTGTTCTTGCCGATGTGGATCATTTTGGTGCCGGTATCGGCCTGCTGGTAGTTGTTAGTCAGCGCCACGGAGTAGAACTCGCCCACCGAGTTGTCGCCCTGCAAAATGCAGCTGGGGTATTTCCAGGTGATGGCGGACCCGGTTTCCACCTGCGTCCAGGAGATTTTGGAATTCTTGCCCAGGCACTTACCACGCTTGGTGACAAAGTTGTAGATCCCGCCTTTGCCTTCCTTGTCGCCCGGGTACCAGTTCTGCACAGTGGAGTATTTGATGGTGGCGTTGTCATGGGCGATCAGCTCGACCACGGCAGCGTGAAGCTGGTTCTCGTCGCGTACCGGCGCGGTGCAGCCTTCCAGATAGCTGACGTAGGCGCCTTCATCGGCGATGATCAGTGTGCGCTCGAACTGTCCGGTGTTCTGCGCGTTGATGCGGAAATACGTGGACAACTCCATGGGACAGCGCACGCCCTTGGGTACGTAAACGAACGAGCCGTCACTGAAGACGGCGGAGTTCAGCGCAGCGAAAAAGTTGTCAGTGTACGGAACCACGGTGCCCAGGTATTTCTTCACCAGGTCCGGGTGGTTCTTCACCGCTTCAGAGAACGAACAGAAGATGATGCCGAGTTCGGAAAGCTTGGCTTTGAAAGTGG
>JBGPLR010000183.1:0-6572 GCA_041486545.1 Terriglobia bacterium | reverse complement strand
GGCTTTCACGGACGGCGGCGTCAGGCAGGCCAACGGTCTGGAAGTTATCTTCCGTCTGCCGGTTGGGGCTGACGTCAACCTCAACTTCAATGATGTTGGCGTCAATTCCGTAGACGGCTGCGCTCTGGGTCTTGAAGAGCATTCTAGTTCGGGCGATCTCCGGGCGTCTTTCGTGCCAGAGGGCGATTCTACAGGATGGCGCTCATGTTACTGAAGTACATGTTTCGGTTGAATCCGCTGAATATTGAACGTACCATCAGATTTACCCTCCCACGGGCCAGGTGCTTATGAGCCGGCGTCGCGAACCACGGTACGAAGTTGACCTCGACGTGAAAGTCTGGGGCATGGACCGCTACGGCAAGCCGTTTGTGCAGAAGGCGCGCACGGTGAACGCCAATCCTGTAGGCGGCGCCCGGCTGGCAGGGATTGACTGCGTCAACGTGGGAGAGGTCATCGCCATCCAGCACGCGGGCGAGAAGTCCCGCTTTCAGGTGGTCTGGGTGGGCCGCAATAACACGGCAAAAGCAGGTCAAATCGGGGTCCATTGCGTGGACCCGCGCAAGTCGCTATTTGCCGTCGCGCTGAAGAATACCAACGCCGGGGCTCTTCCTTACGAGTTCCCTTCGAATCGTACGGAATGGAGTGTCGACAGCCTGCCGCGCATCCAAAGGAGACCTATGCCTGAGATTCCGTCCAGCAGAAGAAAGACCACGCGGTACCACTGTACCGGAGGCGTGGAGCTGCGCCGCCAGGAAGGCGCGCCACCGGTTTTCGGGAACCTGAGCGACATTAGTCTGGAAGGCTGCTACGTGGAAAGCGCTGGCGCCTTCCCGGCCGGCAGTGACGTTGTGTTTCTAATCCGCGTAGGGAATGTCAACATCCGCGGCCGCGCCCACGTGAAAACTTCCAACCATGCAGTGGGCCTGGGACTGGAGTTCGTGCACCTGGCGGCCGAAGACCAACACAAGCTGGACTTCCTGGTGGGTTCGCTGGCGGGAACGCAGGAGATGCGTCCGGAGGAAATGCGCCGGGTGGTGGCGGAAGATCCCATGCGCAAACCTGCTCCGCTCACCACGCGTCCCATCCAGACGGCGCAGGCGAACATGCCGCAGCCGGCATCGTCCATGACCGGAGCGATGTCCCAGAAAATCACTACTGCCCTGAACGAACTGGACAACCTGGAACAGACCTTGACGAAAGACCGCGTGGACCCGCGGCTGATCGCCCAGCTTCATGACGCCATCGGGCACGTGCGGCAGACCGCTTGGACGATGCAACAGTGGGTTGATCTCAACTCAACCGGCGGCGATCCGTTTGAAGTCCTGCCCCAGTTGGAAGCCGAACGCATGCTGATGCTCGGCAAGCTGGCCCACAACGTTACCGCGGACATTGATTCCACCAGCATCAACCAGTACACCATGGGCATTTCCCAGTTGTATGAAAGCGTGCAGGCCTTGTATCGCCGGCTGCATCGCTTGCTGGTGGATGAGGGTGGGGGATGAGGGTTCGACTCGCTGCCGCGAAGCGGCAGGGGAAACCCTACCGCCAGCACCACCCTGATGAGCACAATTCAAGCGAATGGCATTTGTCCTTCGCAGCAATTCAGTCGCACAACATCCTCGAGTAGATAGGGTTCCCTCGCATGCGCTCGGAACAGAAGAAGAAGCTAGCGCCGCTCCACCGCCATGGCCACCGAGTTGCCTCCGCCCAGGCACAGCGCAGCGATGCCACGCTTGCCGTTGCGGCGGATCAATTCATACATCAGCGTAACCAGCACGCGGCATCCGCTGGCGCCAATAGGATGTCCCAGCGCCACGGCGCCACCGTTCACGTTGACCTTGTCAGGATTCAAGCCAAGCTCTTTGATCACCGCCACGGACTGTACGGCGAAGGCCTCGTTGATTTCGTAGAGATCAACATCTTCGGGCTTCCATCCGGTCTTGGCCCAGATTTTTCTGATGCCGTCCACCGGCGCCATCATCACCCACTCCGGGGCCGTGCCGCTGGTGGCTTGTGCCACCACATGCACCATGGGTTCAGCGCCCAGTTCCTTGGCGCGCGCCGCCGACGTGACCACCACCGCGGACGCGCCGTCATTCATGGTGGACGCATTGCCCGCAGTCACTGTGCCGTCCTTCTTGAACACCGGCTTCAGATTGCCCAGCGCCTGGACTGAAGAGTCAGCGCGCGGGCCTTCATCCTTTTCGAACATCGTGGACGCTTCGCCTTTCTTTTTCGCCGGCAGTTCCACCGGGACAATCTGGCTCTTGAAGCGGCACTCGTTCCAGGCCTGCACCGCCTTGCGATGCGAGTTCACGGCAAACTCGTCCTGCTGTTCGCGCGTGACGCCATACTTCACCGCCACGTTCTCGCCGGTCAGTCCCATGTGGTAGTTGTTGTAGATGTCCCACAGGCCGTCATTCACCACCGAGTCAATGATCTGGGAATTTCCCAGGCGATAGCCCTTGCGCGCCTGCGGCAGCAGGTACGGCGCGTTGGTCATGGACTCCATGCCGCCGGCAACCACGATCTCCGCGTTGCCGGTCTGGATGGCTTGCGTCGCCAGCGCCACGGCTTTCAAGCTGGAGCCGCACACTTTGTTGATGGTCATGGCGCCCACCGTGTTGGGCAATCCGCCGTTCAACGCTGCCTGGCGCGCCGGGTTCTGTCCCAGTCCGGCGGACACCACCAGGCCCATGATGCATTCGTCAATTTTCTCCGGCGCGACCTTGGACCGTGTGACCGCTTCGCGCACCGCAATCGCACCGAGCTGCGGCGCCGAGAATCCTTCCAGCGCCCCCTGGAACTTGGCGATGCCCGTCCGCACGCCGCTAATAATGACCACGTCTTCCATAAACGTCTCCTTATGCGAATCCAAACTCTTCATTATAAGATGATGGCCGGCGCAATAGTGCGCCCAAACTTCTTATGGAAAATGAATTCGAGCAAACTTCCGGCCCAGGGCCGGCCGCTTCGCCATCAGTCCCCCAGGTTTCGCCGGCACTGGGGCTTGACCCCGTGACCGGACAGCCGTTGCCGCCTGCAGCTACCGTATCCAGCGAAAAACAACTTCTGGCGCCTGTCTGGCACACCCTGCTTATTGTGCTCCTGGTGGTGGGGAATTCTGCTGTGTCCTGGTGGATGAGCCACAGTATCGTCAGCAAGTCGGTGGTCATCACCGAGAAGGCCCGCCTGCTGCAATACACCTTCACAATTGTCCTTGAATTCTTTCTTCTGTTTCTGACCTGGGTTGGGCTCCGCCTCAACAAGAAGCGTTTGCGCGACGTGATTGGCGGTCGCTGGGATACCCCCGAAGCCGTCTTAATCGACGTGGCCATCGCCGCGGGCTTCTGGATTGTCGCCTTCGGCGTTCTGACAGGGATGGGTTACGCGCTGGGTTTAGGCAAGCAGTCGCAACTCCCGGAAGCGAAGAAGTTGATTGAAGCGCTGGCTCCGCACAGCATCGGCGGGCTCGGCATCTTTGTCTTGCTGAGCTGCGTCGCCGGCTTTGTGGAAGAGATTCTCTTCCGCGGCTACTTGCAGAAACAAATCAGCCTGCTCAGCGGCAACGTTTATGTCGGGCTGCTGGTATCGGCTCTGATTTTCGGCGCCGGCCATGGTTACCAAGGTACCCGGCGCATGATCGTCATCGCGGTGTACGGCATCCTCTTCGGTCTGCTGGTCCAATGGCGGAAGAGTTTGCGCCCGGGGATGATTGCGCACGCGTGGCACGATGCTTTTGAGGGCACACTCCTCTTCTTCGTCGTGCGTTTTCATCTGGACCGGATGATGTAGCGCCCCAAGTGTTGCCCGGTTGTCAAGGGCTATCAAGATTGACATCAATTTTTTTCTTGACTTCGATTTTCAATGAATCTATACATTCATCAATTGCGGTTTTTCTTAATTCAGACCGCATCCATGAAAAATGGAAAGGGAGAATAGAAACATGGCAGCAAAGAAAAAGGCTAAGAAGAAAGCAAAGAAAAAGTAACAGCACTTCAAGCCAAACAAAAAACCACGGGGGACGCGCAAGCGTCCCCTTTGCTTTTGTCGCGACACGTATTCCGCGCCCATGCAAGGTGGGACAATGTCGTGTTGAGCGAGTCAGAGTCCCGCTGCGCGGGACGAGGGCGAGTCGAAACATCCCGACAGTCGCTCAAACTCCATACCGCATCAGGGTGTTCTCACAGGACTCTTTGGTTGCCCTGCCGCTCTTCAACCCGCCATCTGGCCCACGCGGCTGAACACACGATAGATCAGCGCCGTAGGCGCGAAACGAGTTAGCCCCGCCCGGAAGGGTTGGTTTCGGGGATCGAAGATTGCGAGCCACGGCAGGGGCGGCACAAGCTTCCGCATCTCAAATTGGAAACTCGCAACCGTCAGTCGTAATAGAATCAGTTTACGAACGAATATGAGTTTCTCACTTGTTGTTGTTGCAATTTTCGGGGCGGTCGGCGGTGGCACGATCGCTTGGCTGTTCCTGCGCTCGCAGTCCGCGGTCTTAGAATCGCGTCTGTCCTCGGTCCAGCAGCAGCTCAAGGCGGCACAAGGGGAGGTCACAAAATATACCCAGCTCGCTTCGACCTTGAAATCGACTGTCGACAAACTTGAAACCGCAATGGATCTTGCGACCAAGGCCAATCAGGAAAAACTCGACCTTGTGAATCAAGCAACGGAGAACCTGCGCGAAGCTTTTCGCGCCCTCTCTGCAGACGCCCTCAAGAGCAACAACCAGACGTTCCTCGAACTGGCGAAGACCAGCCTTGAAAAGTTCCAGACCGAAGCCAGCAGTGATCTGGAGAAGCGACAAACAGCGGTTGAGACATTGGTAGCGCCGATTGCTGAATCTCTGAGTAAAGTTGACGAACAAATCCGACATATTGAAAAGGAGCGCAATCAGGCCTATGGCGATCTGAAGAGCCAAGTCGGCTCATTGATAAACACCCAAAAAGAATTGAAGGCTGAGACTGGGAACCTTGTTAAAGCTTTGAGAACACCAGTTGTCAGAGGCCGGTGGGGTGAAATCCAGTTAAGGCGGGTTATCGAGATTGCGGGCATGCTGCCTTACTGTGATTTCGTCGAACAAGAGAGCGTTGAGGGCGAAAGCGGGCGACTAAGACCTGACGTGCTCGTGAAACTGCCAGGATCCAAAATTGTCGTTGTGGACTCGAAAGTGCCAATGTCGGCGTATCTCGATGCGCTAGACGCCACTGATGAAGAAATGCGTCGCAAGAAACTGGAATTGCACGCAATTCAAGTCCGCAATCACATCGATCAACTTGGTTCCAAAGCCTATTCGCAGCAATTTGACTCTTCACCAGAATTTGTTGTGATGTTCCTTCCCGGTGAAACATTCTTCAGCGCCGCCTTGGAGCAAGACCCAACTCTCATTGAATACGGTGTGACTGAACAAGGGGTTGTCTTGGCATCACCGACTACTCTTATTGCCCTACTAAAAGCAGTAGCGTACGGCTGGAATCAGGAAAAACTCGCGCGCAACGCACAAAAGATCAGCGCACTTGGCAAAGAGTTGCATGACCGCCTGAGAAAGGTGGCTGAACATCTTGGAGACATTGGTAAAGGACTGAACAGAGCAGTAAACTCCTACAATGACGTCGTAGGGTCTTTTGACAGACGCGTTTTGGTCTCTGCCAACCGATTTGTCGAGTTGGGTGCAGCGACGGAGGAGATACCAGAGATCAAACTGATCGAGTCTACGGCAGGAAATCTAAAACTAGACTTTGATAACAGCGCAGATAATTCAGAAACATCCAGTATTCCTGAAGCAGACTAAGGCAGGTGGAAATGCCTGCTGTACATTTTATATCTTTGCTGCTGGCGATTCGCCTTGGTGCACATGGCTTTCATCTGCATGAGAACCAGAATTGCGTGCATCGGTTTGAGGCGCTGCTGAATCCCGTACCCTGCACAAGACATCTCTCTCGCTTTCCGCCGTCAGCGTCTCCGCCGGAATAAACACGCGCTGCTCGGTCGCCGGACACAGCTTCCAGTAGTCGCACCATACGCAATGCTGCCCCGGAGTCGGATCAAACTTGCCTTCGGCGATTCCTGCAGCCACGTCCTGAATCTTGTCTTGTGCCTTCTGCAACGCCGCGGGCGTTCGCGTGGTGGAAACTTCCTCGTTGCCCTGCAGGTTCAGCAGCACCAGCTCCTTGGGCGTGTAGCCCAGCGCAGTCGCGCCCATGGCGTAGACGGAAAGCTGCAGGCTCTCGTCGGCGAAGCGACGGTTCTTGGGCGATCCCGTCTTGTAATCGATCACCCGCACCGTGTTGCCATCCATGCGGTCCACCCGGTCCATGCGTCCCACAACTTTTTGCCGGTTGAGCGTGAACTCAAATCTTACCTCGGCGGCAATCACGTCAACGGAGCCCCGGGGACGCGAAGCCAGCAACGTGCGCAACTGTTCTTCTCCCAGCTTTTCATAGAGCGCGCGCTGCACCGGATCGCCCACCACCGCTTTGTCGAATTCTTTTTTGAACGAAGCCAGCACGTTCTCCACGGACATCTGCGGGGCATCGGGCGCTGGATCATAATATTGCCGCAGCACCGTG
>JBGPLR010000182.1:0-6574 GCA_041486545.1 Terriglobia bacterium | reverse complement strand
GGGCCGCGCTCATCGCCCGTGAGGCAGACCAGCCCGGACGCGTGCCCGGCCAGCTCTTCCAACGTGGCCGACGACTCCGCGTGCTTTGCCACCCGCAACTTGGTCCTGGTGAGCAAGCGGCAAAGATTCTGGTAGCCCGTTCGCGATTCGCACAGCAGCGGATATCGCGCCATGCTAATCGCCGTGCCCCTCGCCGCATCAACCACCGCGTCGGCTTCGCTCCTTATTGTGAGCTCCGTCCCGACATGCGCGCGCAGTCCCGCCTTCTGCGCGCTCATATGAAATCGTGGCGACCCGTAAAACCCATCGCGATCGAGCAACGCTACGGCGGGAATGTCCATGCCCGCGGCAATGTTGCTCAGCGCTTCCGGAAGTGATCCGCCTTCCAGAAACGAAAACGCCGACCGGCAATGGAGTTCTGCGTATTTCATAGATAACTTCTTTGCTTCCGTTATTGGCTCAGGCCCTTGGCTTTTGGTGCATCCGCGTTGATCCGCGCAAATCCGCGGTAGTTTAGGTTTTGCCTTTCGATCACGCGCGATTACGTTGCGATGTCGGCGATTCCGGCGATTCTCTCAGTCATACATTCCCTCCACAAACCACTTCCCGGACCTGACCTCGCGAAACATTCGATACACCCCCACTCCGCCTTCCGCGCTGATTTCCACGTCCCACTCATCGCGTTGCCATTGCTCAGATTGGTTCCACCAGTCGCCGCTGACGCGCCATGGCCCGCTGGCATTTCTCACCTTGGCCCGCATGCCGCTGAAGATGATCGTTCGGGGCGCGTCGCCTGCCAGCTCCACCAAAGCCGCAATCGGCGGACGAAATCTCCTCATCGCCAACCGCGGCGTCTTGTCATCCTGAGCGGAGGGCCGACTGAAAGGAGGTCCGGAGTCGAAGGATCTCTGCATTTGCTTTCCTGCCCGTGCGCTCTTTCGTGCATCTCTCTCCGGCATGGACGGCAGCATTTGAAAGCTGTCCGGCTTGTGCGAATCCAGCACCCGCGGAAACCCTACGCAGCCGCGGCCGTCTTCATCTTGCTCGCCCACCACGGCGCGCAACCGTGCCAGCGTGATCTCCAATTTGGCCGGCTCCGGCGACAGCGGCTGAAACAAACCTGCTTGTCCCAGGCGCAGCCGCGCCGCAAATACTTCCACGGTGACTCTCTTCACCGGTCCCCGTGGCGGATTCGCTTCCAGATCAAGCTGCAGCAGCTTCAGCAGGATTTTTGCGTCCTGTGTCGGCGTCGGCAGCTTCAGTGTTCTTTCGTGCATCGGCGACGCGAGTTCCTGCAAGTCATCGGCCTTCACTTGCCGGTCATAATGGATTTCCAGTTCCAGCGAGACTCGCGCGTGATCGGTGGCCAAAGCCCTCTCCAGCAGCCGCGCCATCAACTGCTCCAGCAGGCGATTCAGCACAAAGGCCAGCGGCTCCAGCAGGTCCACTGGCTCATCCAGTTCCATGCTTTCTTGAAATACTTGCGGCAGCTCAGCGGCAACAAGTTCCCGCCGGACTTCACCTTTTGCCAGCCGCTGCAGATGTAGTCCGTACTGGCCTAACCGCTGCGTGAGCGGGATTTCCGGCAGCGCCGCCAGCGACTTGAAGTCGCGAATGCCCCAGCTCTCCAGCGTGTCCAGAATTTCTGCGTCCGGTTGCAGAATTTCCACCGGCAATCGCGACAGGCGGCTTGCTTCCTGTCCCGGCGCAATCACCGCGATACCCGCAAACCCTCGCGCTGCATGCAGCGCAGAATCTGGATTGCCCGCGAGCCCAACATTCACCATCAGTCCGCAGGCTGCTGCGCGGCCGGCAAGCTGACGCCCAATTTCTTCCGCTGTGCCCAGCAACCGCTCCGCTCCCGTGAGATCAACAATCACCGTCCCCGGACAGCTAGATTCAATGCGCGGGGAGGAGCCATGGCCGCATTCCAACAAGGCAGCATGTGCAGCTTGTTCCTGCGCCACCACCCGCCTTCGCAAACTGACTTGCGGGGAAACTTCCGCTTGCGCCTTGGTCATTCCCGCGGCCACACCCGCCCGCCGCGCCAGCGCATTGCAGGCAAAAACTTTGAGCAATGATTCTGGGCCGTCAAGCACGGCAACAGCATCGGCTTGAAAAGAGGGTGATGTCTCAGCGCGCAGCGCAGCCTGCACAGAAAAATCCGGAACGCAGATGCAACCGAATAGATGACTGTCCAACAACATACGTTATGCCCATATTGGAGTCGTTACGAACCTTGCTCGCGCTGGTTGCACCGGCTTTTGCAGGCGCGTCCGCGCGGCTTCCGCTTCGCATTCCATCTGACGCAGGACTTGCGTGTGCGACTCCTCACCCCAACCCGCCCAGCATGGTTTTGCTCCGGCCATATGCAGCGTCAACGCCGCGCAACTCTGCGCCGCCGGATACGGCGTCAGGAAAACCAGCGCGGTGGGCATTTTCTCCACCACGCGCGCAAAGCGGAACCACGTTGAAAGCGGCACCCTGCGGACCTGCCGCTCTTCAATGCCGCTCAGGTCCACGGCAATCAACCCCACCCCGCCGTTCTGCACCAGAATGTCTGCGGCCTTAAACGCCTGCTCCAGTGGCTTCAATCCACGCTTGCCTCTTGCTTCGCTCATGACCGCTTCTTTGCTGAGCGCTCTGCCCAACTCGTGTATTGACGTCTTTCTTTTCTCAAGCTGTTTCAGTCTTCGCCCGGCGACCGCCGCCATCCGGCTGCTCCGGCATCGGACCCACAGCACTCGCGACAAATCCACACCCGCGGCCTCTGCTGATCCAGGATCAAAATCATCGCTCGCGTCCACCAGCGCGCAGAATTGCTCTTGGCTCGTCATCTGTTCCAGCAGAGAAACCAGCACCGATGTTTTTCCTGACGATATTCTCCGCGCAGTGCATATCTGCGTCAGCGCACCCTGCGGGATACCACCGGTGTTTTCCTCCAGCGATGCAATTCCAGCGGGCCACGTCTCGTTTACAGTCCGCTTATAAACGGACAGCGCGCCCGGGACACGTCTTTCAACTTGACTACGGATTGCTGCAAGAGACCCCATCTAGCACCACAGCATTTCTATGTAATCTGCTAAGCTATGTACTCTGCCAACACATCCCAGCATCATTTGTTTGAACGCGGATTTTGCAAACAAGAACAACCCGTCTAGCACCAGCATTTCCATGTACTCCGCTAATCGATGCACACTGCCAAGACATTTTCAGCATTGCTCGTTGTGACCTCTTACGCTTGGGATCGAAATATCACTGCTTATTTGATCGCGATAAATCCGCATGGAGTAACCTGGGACCGCAAGGGCGACTGGCCCTGTTGTGTGTTAAGTGCACGGGCGGCGGAAGCTTTAGATCGTGAGACATTTCGGTTTGGAATTGAAAGCCACTCTGACCGCTGGCCTCGTTGAGCCTGCGTATACAATTCGTAAGACATTTCGGTTTGGATTTGAAAGCCACTCTGATTGCTGACCTCGCTGAGCCTGCGTATGAACTGGGGGCTAGTTGCGTTGCAGTACCGTATTGAGACGGTTCTTTCTCGCTTTCTCCTCCTCAGCTCTGGCGGACCATCGAACAATGGAAACGCCTAATTTCCGCGAAAGAAGTCTCATTCTTCCTGGAGAAGCCCCCCTGAAGAGTCTTATTCTTTCTGGAGAGTCTCATCCTTTCTGGAGAGTCTCATCCTTTCTGGAGAGTCTCATTCTTTTTTAGAAGTCCCATCCCCTCTGGAGAAAACCTCATCTTTCCCGGTCTATTTCTTAGTAAGCAGGTCGACCACGGCCCTCATGATTTGTGGGGATGGAATTATCTGCATTTCGTTGAGTCGACTATTTTCGCCCAGCGAAATGCGTTTCTCCGTTAACAATGGTCTGTCAGAGTAAACGAGGGGAGGACTACTCCTTGGAAAAGCAGATAAAAGCGGGTAACTTTTGACCCTCTGCTTAGAAGGCAGATGCTCTCTCCAACTGAGCTACGGGCCCACTTTTTTACATTCTACCAGCCCCATCCTGACCTTTGACGTTACACAAAGGGGCGCGCGCTCAAAGATTGGCCCACTGGACCAAGGCATGTTGAACCAGCTTCACGGCGATGGCCCATCTCAAGCGAGCCTGGGAGCTGCTTTCGCCGAATCCGAAGACGTATCCGGTGACGCAAAAGCCGACAAAAGACTTTTCGATGCTGGCTACGGTGTGGAAGTAGCACCGGCGAACCACGAATTCTGCCGACGCAGGCATCTCCGGAACGCGCGCCAGCAACGTGCACAGGCCTTTTACTAGAGATTCGTGGGCTTCGAATGAGTAGCGCGGATTCTGATCGTCTGGGGAGCCTGGATTGTCGTCATCGGAGTCGCGCGGCTTTCCCGCGACCCTGGAGTCTGGCGGGACTTCAGAGCGAAGATCTTCAGAGCGAAGATCTTCGGAGGTAATATCTTCTGAGCTAAAAGCTTCTGAGCTAAAAGCTTCTGAGCCAAGATCTTCAGAGCGAATATCTTCGGAGGTAATATCTTCTAAGCTAGGAGCTTCTGAGCCAAGGTTTTCAGAGCGAAGAGCCTCAGAGCCAAGAGCTTCAGAGCAAAGATCTTCAGAGCGACGAGCTTCAGTGCGACGATCTGCCAAGCCACGTTCTGCCCGGCCAAGATGTTTCGAGCCGGCACCTTTCGCTGCGAAGACCACGTCAACATAGGAAGCGAATTTCCACTCCGCGTTGAAGATCTGTTCTTCGGGGGAGAGATCGCGCGTTTGCCAGACGTCGCACTTGGCGGTTTGCAAAGGAAACCCAGGAACGTTGATGCGAGTGAGGAAGTCCGCCAACTCCGGGCATCCACTAGTCTCGGGGATTAGCGACACAAGACCGGGATCAGCCTTCAAATCGTAATAGCGCACCGCGCCGTCTTCTGAGCGCCACGGCAATTCAAGCGCAGGATCGTCTTTGCCCAGCTCAATCGAGTAGTCAGCCTGCATTTCAGAATGCCACGCGGGTGCGGCAGAAGGAAATGATTTGGCGCTCAGCCCAGCGGCCGTCGTCTCCGTTGGGGTGCGCGAGAAACGCGCAGTGGCCGCCGTGATCGGTCTCCAGCAGCGTAACGTACGGATTAGCAATCAGCTTGGCGCGAGTTTCCGGAAGGATGCGGATAAAGGGATCATCATTCGCATGGATGACCAGAGTAGGCACAGCAATCTTGTCCACGACGCGGGCCGCAGCGGCGCGATCATAATAATCCTGTGCTCCGGTAAAACCGCAATAGCGCGCGGTGACCACGTCGTCAAATTCGCGAATGCTGGCGGGCCATCGCGGAGCCTCTTTGTAGATATCCGGGAACAGCGCCGCCTTGCGTTTATAGCGGCGCATCAGGCCTACCAGAAATTTCCATTCGTACATTTTGTTGGCGCCCACGTGCATGGCATCGGCAGAAGCGGCGAGATCGGCAGCGGGTGAGATCGCGGCAACCGCTTTGAGTTCCGCGGGGGCATCGCTTCCCCACTCGCCGGCCATCTTCAAAACCAGATTGCCTCCCATGGAAAAGCCGGCGACAAAAATCTTCTGCAGCCGTTTTTCGTCGCGCAGCGCGCGGAAAACCGCGGCAACGTCAGCGGAAAGTCCAGAGTGGTAGAGAGTGGGCGTGAGGTGGTCGGTGCCTCCGCAGTTGCGCATGTTCATGCGGACAACGTTCATCCCCGCGGCCCAGGCCTTGGACCCGGTGCCAATCACATATTGCGATTCGCTGGAGCCTTCCAGGCCGTGAACGATGATGATGGTGCCGTGCTCCTCGGGCGACGCCTGCCAATGGCAGTGGCAAAGCACGCGCACGCCGTCGGCCACCTGGACCAGCAGGTCTTCTGAACCAGGCAGAAGGTTCTTGCGCGGCAGGAAGTTTCCAACCAGGGTCTGAACGTGGCGATTGCGCAGGAACCGCCGGGGCTCGAAATCTTCTTGGACGAAAATGCTCTTGTCTTCCATGGGGCGATTGGGGATTCAGATATCCCTATAATTAACGATGTAATCTGATTTTAGCCGAGACGAGCGGGTATGTGTCTCATTGCAGCGATGGGGCGATGCTTCAGGGGCTGAAAGCCCACGCTTTAAGGCGCATTTTCGGCCCGGCTGAAGCCGGTGCCCTGATACCCACAGAGGCTGAAGCCCCGCGCAGGAGCGTTGTTCCGCGACCTCTTTGCACGCGAGCGCCGGCCCGGTCAAGACGCGCCCTCAGGGGGCGATGCGGAAATCGTGTAAAATGGAGTTCTACCACACGGTGGGTATAGTTCAGTGGCAGAACGCCAGACTGTGGCTCTGGATGTCGTGGGTTCGACCCCCACTACCCACCCCAATTCCTCAATCCCTTAAAGTCCTCATCCCGTCACTTTTCTAATCAGCGCGCGGGCGATGAACCGCATGCGGTCGCGCAAGGGAAAACGCTTCAGCGCGGTTTTGACCACGCCTTTGGTGAATCGCGTTCGCTTGGAGTAGTCCACGTGAATGTCCACAATGACCGGTTTGTTCCGCGCGGCGCAGGCAAGGGCGTCGCGAATCGCATCGTTGATCTGGCCGTTATTTTCGATGGCCACGTAGTCTG
>JBGPLR010000181.1:0-6585 GCA_041486545.1 Terriglobia bacterium | reverse complement strand
CGGATCGGCACGCAAGCCGGCCGCGCCAGGGTTCAGCCAGAATGAAGTCGCTTCGCTCCAAACCGCTGGCGTACCGGGTTCTGGATAAAAGTGCTCTGCACCCACAGCGCCCGGCTGGGCGCGCAAGTCGGCCGCGCCCGGGTTCAGCCAGAATGAAGTCGCTTCGCTCCAAACCGCTAACGAGTCTGGTTTTTGATAAAAGTGCTCTGCACCTAAGGCGCGGGCCCCGCGCGCAAGCCGGGCCCTCGCCCGGCTAGAGAACTGAAAAACATCTAATTTAGCCTTCTCTGTATTGCCTAAAACAGCACCTCGGGTACAATCCAAGGGCCATTCCCCGGAATGGCAAATTGCCAAGTGCCATTGGCTCAGTGCTTTTATGCAGCTCAAGCAGGCCGTTGATCGCGCACACCAACGTTTCATGGAGAGTGACGTTCCTTCTCCTCGTTTGAATGCCGAGCTGCTGGTCCTTTTCGTTCTGGGACGCGAGCGCGCCTATCTCTACGCTCACCCCGAGCATGAACTCACCGCCGACGAGCAAGCACGTTATGAAGAAGTGGTGGCGCAGCGGGCGCGCGGCTGTCCTACGCAATACATCACCGGACACCAGGAGTTCTGGGGTCTGGACTTGCTGGTATCTGACGCCGTGCTGGTGCCACGGCCGGAGACTGAGCACCTGGTGGAAACAACGCTGGACCTGGTGCGTGACTACTACCGTGACCATCACGAATCGGGAAAGATTCGCATCGTTGACGTGGGCACCGGGTCGGGCTGCATTGCCCTGGCGCTCTCCAGCGAATTGCCCAAGGCTGAAATCCACGGCTGCGATATTTCAGACGAAGCGCTGGAGATCGCGCGCATCAACGCCGCGCGGCTGGCGCTGGGCCATGGTGTCCTGTTCCGCCGCTCTGACCTGCTGGCGATTTACTCCGGGGAGAAGTTTGATTTTGTCATCTCCAACCCGCCGTACGTGGGCGAAGACGAGGCCGACAAAGTGCAAAAACAGGTAAAGGAATTTGAGCCCAAGATCGCCGTTTTTTCCGGCAAGCAAGGCATGGACATTTATCGCCGGCTCATTCCGCAGGCGCATGAGGCGCTCCGTCCCGGAGGCTGGTTCATCACCGAGATCGGCTTCTCCACCGAAGCCCAGGTGAAAGAGCTGCTCGCCGGATGGACGGACGTCCAAACCACAGCCGACCTGCAGGGGATTCCCCGGGTGGTGGCGGCAAGAAAGCCAACGGCGCCAAATTAAGCCGTTCAATTGAAAGCAGTTACCAGGGTTCGGCGCGGCCTCACGCTTTCCCTGTCCTTATCTTCCGTTACATGGAATAATTTTAGAAGTGCACAAATTCTGGGAGAATCCGGTCCGCACGGCTGACATGCCGCAAGGCGCGTGTGTGCCTGAGTCCGTCCAGATTGGCAATGTGCGCATCGCTCCGGCAACAATTCTTGCGCCTATGGCGGGCGTGACCGACACGGTGTTCCGCCGCTTCATCCGCAATGCCAGTTTTGTGGAGGCGCCAGGCAGCATCATGTCGCCGCCGGAAGAGAGCAACGCGGCGGGAGACACGAAGCACGTCGTGACGCGACAGAGTGGTGGAGCGGACGAACAGCCTGCGGCGGTTTGCGAAATGAAGCCTACTTCCGCCTGCGGCCTGCTGATGACCGAGTTCACCTCCGCCGACGGGCTCTTCCGCACCCGTGAAAAGAAGCGCAAGCGCTATCTGCATTTTTATCAGGATGAGCATCCCATCTCCGCGCAACTCTTCGGCAGCGATCCGTACACGCTGGCCGAATCGGCCAAGATTGTGGAAGACGCGGGCTTTGACCTGGTGGACCTGAACCTGGGCTGTCCGGCCAAACGCGTGGTCAAATGCAACGGCGGTTCGGGCTTGCTGAAAGACCTGCCGGTAATCGGCGAAATTTTTAAAGCCGTCCGAGCGGCGGTGAAGATCCCGTTCACCGTCAAATTCCGCCTGGGCTGGGACGACGACAACATTGTCTGCGTGCCGCTGGCGCGCATGGCGGAAAACTGCGGCCTGAACGCCGTGGCTTTGCACGCCCGCACGCGGGAACAGGGCTACAGCGGCAACGCGCGCTGGGAGTGGATTGCCGCGGTCAAAGACGCCATCAAGATTCCGGTGATCGGCAACGGCGACATTCGCACGCCGGAAGACGCGGTGGCCATGGTCGCCGAGACCGGCTGTGACGCGGTGATGATCGGCCGCACCGCGGCGTCGAATCCGTGGATCTTCCGGCAAATCCGCCAGCACGCGGAAACCGGGCGCTATGACCTGCCGACCGAAGCTGACCGCTACCAGATGATCCGCACATACTTCCAGATGCTGGTGGAAGAGGACATGCACGGGCAGGAAGGCAAGATGAAACAGTTCGTCGCCTGGTTCACGCACGGCGTACCCAAAGGCAGCGCTCTGCGTCAGGCGGTGTACTCGGCGCGGCAGGGTGCGGCCATCCTGGAAAGAGTAGATAAGTTTTTTGAAGAGCTGCTGAGCGGACGTGGGCCGGCGCAAAGCGCGGCATCTGAATCAGCCCAGGCGCTCATTTCCGATGCCGATCTGCTGCCCGCCTGCGGCGACTGAAACGCATCTCCAGCCCTTAACCTTGCTCGGCTGTAACCCAAGCCAAAGACGTCTGTTGCCCAAAATACTGCAAGACATTGCCTTACCGGCGTTCTACAATCAGCGCAACATTTACCCCCCTTAAAAACTTAGCTTTGCCGAACTGGAGAAAGCATGGAAGACTTTGCGACCTTCTTCTTTCTGGTTACCTTGGCCTTAGGGGTTTACGTATTTGTAGTGAACAAGCGCGGCCGCCGCGACAAAGAAGCTCTCAGCGAACAAATTGCAGGACTTGCCGCAAGGCTTTATTCACTGGAAGAGCAAGCCAAGCGCGCAGCCACAAAACCTGCGGAGAAGCCCGCGGTGACTGCCCCGGCCCCGCAGCCAGTAGGCGTACTGGAGAGACCGGCGGTGGAACGACCTGCGCCAGCACCGCCGCCACCAATGACGCCGGCAGCACGGCCGGAAATCGCACCGACGCCAAGACCAATAAGCCCGGCCTCCGTCACGCCCGTCCCGCCACCTGCCCCAAGGCCAGTGCCCGTTACGCCGCCAAAGCCGCCGGCGCCTGCCACGCCGCGTCCGTCATCAACT
Organism: Terriglobia bacterium; assembly: GCA_041486545.1. Taxonomy (GTDB): domain Bacteria; phylum Acidobacteriota; class Terriglobia; order Terriglobales; family Acidobacteriaceae; genus Angelobacter. The sequence continues at coordinate 3,415 of JBGPLR010000181.1, read as the reverse complement.
GTGCCGCCCGCCGCCAGCGCAGCCGAGCGCGCGCCGCAATCGCCGAGCATGAGTGCGCCGCCGCGAGCACCAAGCGCTCCCGTTACGCCGCCAAGATTTGCCGCGGTCCAGCCACCAAAGCCGAAGGTCTCGCTGGAAAAGCTTGTGAGCATTTGGGCGCCCAAGGTGGCGGTTGTTCTTGTGGTGGTTGGCTTGGGCTGGCTGCTGCAACTGGGTTGGAAATACCTCGCCCCGTGGATGCAAGTGCTCATGCTCTATGCCGGGGGCATCGGGTTGCTGGTGCTGGGAATCTTCCTGGAGAAGAAAGACGCATACAAGCTGCTGGGAAGAACGCTGGTCGGCGGCGCCTGGGCCGTGATTTTTCTGCTGACCTACGGCATTGGGCACGTGTCCTCCATCCTGGTTCTTCACTCCGAAACCATTGATTTATTCCTGATGATTGCCGTGGCCGCAGCCATGGTCTGGCACACGCTGAAGTACAAGTCTCAGCTGGTCACCGGATGCGCGTTTCTGCTGGGCTTCGCGTCCGTGGTGGCGTCCGTGGGCGCCGCCAACCCCGATCCATCGCACCTGATCGCCGGCGCCATCCTGGTGGCCGGACTGTTGGTGGTTGTTCACCGGTACCAGTGGTACCAGTTGGAGCTGTGCGGCATTCTGGCCAGCTACCTGAGCCATCTCTATTGGCTTTACAAAGTTTTGGGCTTTCCGCCGGCACGGCTCGCGTTTCAGCATCACGAAGCCAGCATTGCTTTGGTAGTCGCTTACTGGGTGGTGTTCCGCGCGTCGTACGTATGGCGCAAAATCTCCAGCCGGGAACAGGAATCCATCTCTACGGCTTCCGCGCTGTTGAACCCAGTGCTGTTCCTGGCAGTGATGAAATACCAGTCGCTGCATCCGGAGTGGGCGTGGTGGGCGCTGTTGACCATGGGCGCGATTGAATTCACCCTGGGCCAGTTGCCGGCGTCACGGCGACGCGAAGCGCCGTTCAAAGTGCTTTCCAGTCTGGGCGCCGCGTTGATGGTGGCCGCACTGCCTTTCAAGTGGTCCGGTGACGCGCTGGAGATGCTGTGGCTGGCGGGCGCAGAAGCATTTCTGCTCTCGGGAATCTTCACGCGCGAACGCCTGTTCCGTGGCTTTGGCTTGATTATTTCCTTTCTCATTGCGCTCTACGCACTGCCCTTCCGGGTCGCTCCCTGGGCAGAGAAGGTACTGGACGGCCAGCCGCATTACGACGCACGCCTGGCCGTGGTGCTGGGCGCCCTGGCCCTGGTGCTCTACGCCAATTCCCATATTCTCGGACGGCGATGGAGAGAGCTTTTTGCCGTTGGGCTGGAACAGTTTTCACTGTTCGTGCTGTCGTTCATGGCCAGCCTGTTCGGCGTGTGCGCGATTTTTGCCTGCGTCGCCGACAACGCAGCTGCTACCGCCCTGGCGGTGATGGTCCTGGCGCTGAGCTGGCTGGGCAGGCGGTTTTCGATTCCCGAATTCACCTATCAGGCGCACTGGATCTCAGCCGTCGCTTTCATTCAGGTCATCATTGTGGGCGAGCCGCTGAAAGCAGCGTGGATGGGTCTTCCGCAACGCGTATGGATGTTCAGCGCCGTGGCCGGACTGCTGTATCTGAGTTCGCGCTTTGTGCGCTTGTCGGAAACCGGCGGCGCTAAGGTATTCGCGTCTGTCTATACCTGGGGCGCAACGATCTTGCTGGCCGTGCTGATTTATTTCCAGGCCCCGGTGTGGGCGGTCATCGTTTTCTGGATATGCCTGGGTCTGGCGCTTTGCGCGGCATCAGAGTTTTTCCATCGCAACGATCTCAAGTGGCAGGCATTTGCGCTGGTGCTGGCGTCTTGCGTCCGCGCGCTGATCGTCAACTTCTACTTGACGAACACCGTCACCTCCCGGCACATCAGCTACCGGCTGATTTCCGTGAGTCTGGCTGCGGCGGGCATCTACCTGCTGGCGAAATGGGCGCCGGTCAAAGCTATTCGTCCGGTTTACACGGTGATCGGCACCTTGTTGCTCACGTTGCTGGCGTACGACGAGACTCCAGCGCCGTGGGTGCCCGTGGCCTGGATCAGCCTGGCGACTCTGCTGGCGCTGGCGGGACGATGGTGGAAAGATCGTCCGCTGCTGTGGCAGACGCACGCGCTTGGCGCGCTGGCTGTCGCGTGGACGCTATGGGGCAGCTTCACGCCGCATTATCGCACCACCAGCGTGCAGCTGATCAGCGTGGCCATTACCGGCACGTTGCTGTACATACTCACGTGGATCACCAACGTCGCCGAGATGATGGAGTCCGAGCGCATCAGCCACGCTTATTCCTGGGCCGCGTCACTGCTGGTGAGCTGGCTGCTGTGGGCGCAACTGGAGGAAGTCAACGTCGCGCTCGCCTGGGGCGTTTTCGGTTTGCTGCTCTTCGAATTGCCCGGACTGCTGGAGATGGCGGGCATTCGCAACTGGGGATCGCCCGGTAGCTGGCGAGCGCAGGGCTACGTGGCGCTGGTGAGCAGCTTTGTCCGCATCTTCTTTGTGAACCTGAACACTCCGGCCACGGCGGACTTCTTCAAGGTGCTGGTGGACCAGGGCGTGCTAACCATCTTGCCGCTGACGGCGATTTATTTCTGGATTTACTCGCGCCTGTACGCGATCAATCACGGCACGCAGCCCGGACGTTCTGCGGCTGGGGGCGTCACCGGCATGGTGGAATATCTACTGGCCTGTCTCGGCACAGCCACGGTGGCGGCCATTTTCTGGTTTGCCGCGCCCGCCGACGCAGTTGTTGTCGGCCTGGCGGCGTTGTTTGTGGCTCTACTGGCCGTGGCCTGGCAAATTCGCCATCAGATTTTTCTCTACCAGGCGCTCATCATGCTGGGCATAACGGCGTTCCGGCTCTCCATGCGGAACTTCTATCTGTTGAAAGATCCGGTGTACTCCAGCTTGAGCTATTCCATATGGACGCTGGTCTTGCTGGCCGCGGGCCTGCCGCTGGCATTCCTGATTCGCAATAATCAGAAGACCCAGAAACCCGGCCGCGGCGGATGGTGGGATGACTTGGTGAGCCGTCCGGAGCAGCCGGTGTTCTTTGTTACGCTGGTGCTGACGGCGGCGCTTCTCTACCTGAGGATGTCCGGAGGAGCGGTCACGCTGGCCTGGGCGGCAGAAGGCGTACTGGCGTTCAGCCTGGCGCTGTGGGTGAAGGAACGCAGCTTCCGCCTGGCGGGACTGAGCCTGGTCCTCTTTTGCGTAGTGAAAATTCCCTGGGACACATGGAACTTCCATGACGTGCGGCGGCCGCTGAGCTGGATCGGCGTGGGCGCGATTCTGTTCGTGGTTACATTCCTCTACGGCAAGAACCGCGAGGCGCTGAAGGACTACTTATGAAGCGGCTCATCGGACTGGCGGCGCTGCTGGCGAT
>JBGPLR010000180.1:0-6589 GCA_041486545.1 Terriglobia bacterium | reverse complement strand
GGTGTTCGGCTGCCCGCGCGCTCCGGCCGACGACCCTAAATTGCAGGTGTCCCAGCAGGACCTGGGTTCGGTGATGATGACGCCGCAAACCGCAGCGTCAACTTTTGGGCAATACGTTCACTATGCGCAATACCCGCAGCAGAGGGCGCCTTACCCGGCGGGGATCGCCAAAAGCCGGACCACGTTTGTGGTGCTGGGAGTCTTCCTGGGGATGTTCGGCGCCCACAATTTTTACGCGGGGTACACGGGGAAGGCGGTTGGCCAGTTGTGCCTTTCCATCCTCACGCTCGGATATTTGCTGGTGGTGTCCTGGATCTGGGCCATTATCGAGATTTGCGTTGTTGAAAAAGACAGCGCTGGTTTACAGTTCAGCTAGCGGAGGAAAGTGAATGAAGTATTACATCCAGCGCGGGCTGAATGAATATGGACCCTATACTCTCGCCGACCTGCAACGGTATATCGCTTCCGGAAACATACAGCTCAGTGACCTGACCCGCAGTGAAGCCATGACCGAGTGGATGCCGGTCTCACAGGTCATCGGCAATATTCCTTTGCCGGCCCCGGCGGCGCCGCCTTCAGCAACGCCATATGGTTCAACAGCGGCGGCGGGCGCAGGCACAGTGTACGGCGGCGCAACTCCGTGCGCCTCGTCGAGTCCTGCGGCTTCGATTCCAACTTACGACAGTCCCACTGGGTCTCCTGCCGTCCCGTCTTACACCGGAGCAACTACGCCTGCAGGCGGCACGGTCTACGGCGGCCCGTCGTCGTCGCAAGCAGTTCAGACGTATCCCGGAACTGTGCCGGCTGCTCCTGTTGGCTACCCCGCCAGGCCTTCATCGGGACCCATGCCGCCGGATTTGCACTGGGCCCTGGTTTGGCTGATTGGCTCCGTTACTTGCGGGATCTTCCAGTTCGTCTGGCTGTTCATTGAGGCCTCTTTTGTCAAGAAGCTCAAGGCAGACAACAACTCGATCACGTTCCTGGTGGGCGGCATAGTTACCCAGGTCGTGGCTGCAGCAATGCTGGTGGCCGTGGCAGTGCAAGTCGCCAACAATCCCGGCTCAGAGGGCGTGGGCTTTGTGATTTTTTTCTGGTTCTTGATGATGGCCGGAGCGGTCCTGCAAATTGTTGGGATATTCAAAATACGCGAGGCCATGCTGGAGTACTACAACTCGGTAGAGCCCATCAATCTTCGTCTCAGCGGCGTGATGACCTTCTTCTTCAACATTTTGTATTTCCAATACCACTTCACCCGCATCGCCACCTGGAAGAAGACCGGCTATCTGGCGCCGCAACAATAATGCCCATGACCTTGCAGCGTCGCGCGAACATGCTGGCTGGCTCTCTCCTGCTGGGCTGCGCGGTCCTGTACCGATTCCCGCCCCAGGACTACCACTTCTACCCGCTTTGTCCGTTCTACGCCGTGACCCATTTATGGTGTCCCGGCTGCGGCGGCACGCGCGCTCTTTACCATTTGCTGCACCTCAACTTCGCGGAAGCGCTGCATTACAACGCTTTGGTCGCCGTGGCTGCTCCGCTGTTCCTGATGTGGTTTGCTTTCTGGTACTACTCGGTGACGCGCCATGGCCGGTCGCCTGATTTCCGCATGCCGCGCTCCGTGATGGTTGGCCTGTACGTTCTGGTTGTGCTCTTTGCCGTAGCCCGCAACACGGGCTTCGGGTTTTCGATCTGACCTGATGTGAGTTGTTAGAGACCGTATGCTATCGCCCCGAATCCGCCGCTTGAAACTCGACTATGAATCGCTGCAGCAGCGCCTTGCCGGCTGGCCGGTGATTCGCATGGTCGGCACCGCCGGCATGCCGCCGGAGTTGTACCGCTTCCAGTACCTGCTGCGCGGGCTTTACGTCGCCCCTGACGGCTCCATTCTGGAACGCGACGAACATGTGCTGGAAGTCAATTTGTCACTGGGCTACCCGCGCCGCGCGCCGCAATGCCGCATGCTGACCCCGGTGTTTCATCCTAACTTTGACGACAGCTCAGTGTGCATCGGCGACTTCTGGGCGGCTTCTGAAGGGCTGGACGACCTGATTGTCCGCATCGGCCGCATGATTGCCTATCAGGAATACAACACCAAGAGCCCGCTGAACGGTCTGGCGGCAAAATGGGCAGCGCAGAACCCTCAGCTTCTGCCCGTAGATCCCCAACCGATTGCCCCGCCGCTGATGCAAGCGGCGCCTGAAGCCCAGATATCAAAGCCCTTCACCGAAGCCGGTTCCACTGCTGCTCCCGGGCAGGAAGCCACCCCGGATCCGGAAAGCCCTGATCCCTGGGACGGCAAGATTGTTATTTCTTAAGCAGCTTTTGCCAGGCAGCAGTAGGCCCTCGAGGAACAGACCCAAAGGATCGTGATTTCTTAAATCAATTTGTAGTTCTTCTTCACGACGCTCCTCTTGCGGGGGATTCTCTTTAGCGAGCGCAACCTGAGAAGTCGCGTTGCGGGGGCGGGCAACGGGGTTGTCAGCCAAGTATGGGAATCAGGGCGTGTCTTCCCGATTTGGGACCTTAAATTTTTTTCGCAGATTAATTTGCTTCCGTAGTAAACTCCTTCAACATCAAATCGCTTCCCAGGCGAAAGGCGAAGGCCAAATCAAGCTAGAAAAAATATATGAAGGACGCGCGAACCCGGAAGATCATTTTGTCCCAAAAATCCGCTATCTGCGTTCCTTGCCCGGCTTCTTCTGTTCATTCATCATCAACAGACGCAGCAATTCCACACTTGTGAGGTCATCCGAATGAAAGTTCCCCATGGAAAGATGAGATACGCTTTTGCCTTTCTCCTGGTCATTCTGGCCGCCAACTTTTTGATGGCGCAGAATGTCCGCGAAGGCGCGGGCGTGGCCAAAGCTCCCGACGGTGCAGGTCATGGGACCCACGACGCCGCCCCCACCGGCAACACCGTGACTCTGGGCAACGGCATCAACTATAACGGCGGTCCGGTCATGCCGGGAACCGTCAACACCTACATCATCTGGTACGGCAACTGGAGCGGCACGGGGTCCAACACTGCAGCCACCAGGAGCGCGATCGAGCATTTCCTGGGTACCATCGGCGGCTCGGCCATTGAGCTGGTCAACACCACCTACGGTGACAACACAAACAACGTCAGCGGCAACGTGGCCTTTGGCGGCAGCACGATTGTTAGCAGCTCAACCAACCTGAGCGATTCGGGTGTGCAGACCCAGGTTAACAACGCCATCACCAGCGGCCGTCTGCCTAGAGACACCAATGGCGTGTACTTCGTGCTGAGCTCCTCGAATATCAGAGAGACTTCGGGCTTCTGCACCCGCTACTGCGGTTGGCACACCCATGCCACGCTGGGCGGCTCGGACATCAAGTACTCGTTCGTCGGCAACTCGGACCGCTGCCCCTCCGGCTGCGAAATCCAGGCCACCGGCCCCAACAGCCCGGCGGCGAACGTAGGCGGCATTGACGGCATGGCCAACGTCATCTCGCACGAGCTGGAAGAAGCCATTTCCGATCCCGACCTGAACGCCTGGTTTGATTCCAGCGGCCAGGAAAACGCCGACAAGTGTAACTTCAACTTCGGCGCCACCTCCACCTGCAACGCCAATGGTCTTTGCACCCCGGCCGGCACGTCCGCTGCGGCGAAATACAACCAGACCTTCGGCAACAACGATTGGATGCTCCAGCAGAACTGGCGCAACTCGGGCGGCGGCGCTTGCGCGCAGCACCTCTAAGCTGCACCTCTAGCTCTACACGGGGCCGTCGCTGGACTGGACGGCCCCTATTTCTTGGCCTCCCAATCGCATTGCGTCATAACCCCGAGCTTGGCCCGACCCGGTGGCGCCGATAATTCTCAGATTGCTCCCCAGCGCCTCAATCCCGGATCTGGTTTTCGGCCGAAAGACGCCATCCTTGCTTCTTAAGTTGAATTTGATGTTTCTCTTCACACCAGCAGCCGCGGAGGCGATTTCTCCTTACTACAAACGATGCCCCCGAGTCTGGCTGCACCGCGTTGCAGAAGATCGCCGCCGGGATGTTCGCGCGAAAGGTGATTTTTCTGCCCCCATTCCGATTCGGGAAGCGATTTTTGTTGCGCGGGAAGATTTACTTCGTAGTACACTCCTTCAACGTTAATTTGCTTCCAGGCCTGAAGAAGACGAAGGCTCGATCAGCCAGAAAAGCATGTGAAAGGCGTATGGAAACGGACGGGGCATTTCCCCCGAAAGTCCGCACGCCCCGGTTCCTTTACGGCTTCTTCATGATCGCCAACGGACGCATCAACATTCCCACTTTGTGAGGTCATCCGAATGAAATCTCCGCTTGGCAAAATGAGATACGCATTAGCCTTTCTCTTTGTAATTCTGGCCGCCAACTTTTTGATGGCGCAGCAGCCTCGGAACGGCGGCGGGCAGAAGTTCCCTGACGGCAAACACCAGGGCAATCCCGCCCCTGCTCCTGAAGCTGGCGCCACCGGCAACACCGTAACGTTGGGCAACGGCATCAACTACAACGGCGGCCCGGTCATGCCGGGAACTGTCAACACCTACATCATCTGGTACGGCAACTGGAACGGCACCGGATCGAACACAGCGGCAACCAAGAGCGCGATTGAGCACTTCCTGGGCACCATCGGCGGTTCTGCCCTTGAACTGGTTAACTCCACTTATGGCGACAACACAAACAACGTGACCGGCAACGTGGCTTTTGGCGGCAGCACGATTGTTAATTCCACCAAGAACCTGAGCGACAGAAGCCTGCAATCGACGGTCAGCAGCGCACTCAAAAGCGGAGCGCTGCCGACAGACGCCAATGGCGTGTACTTCGTGCTGACTTCCTCGAACATCAATGAGACTTCAGGCTTCTGCACCCGGTATTGCGGTTTCCATACCCGCGCTACGTTGAACGGCGCAGACATCAAGTACTCGTTTGTCGGCAACTCGGACCGCTGCCCCTCCGGCTGCGAAATCCAGCCTACCGGTCCCAACAGCCCGGCGGCGACCGTAGGCGGCATTGACGGCATGGCCAACGTGATCTCGCACGAACTGGAAGAAGCCATCTCCGATCCTGACCTGAACGCCTGGTTTGACTCCAGCGGCCAGGAAAACGCCGACAAGTGCAACTTCAACTTCGGCGCAACCTCAACTTGCAACGCCAATGGTCTTTGCACTCCGGCCGGCACGTCCGCTGCGGCCAGGTACAACCAGACCTTCGGCAACAACAACTGGATGCTCCAGCAGAACTGGCGCAACTCCGGTGGCGGCGCCTGCGCGCAGCACCTCTAAACCTTGAACCAGGAAAGGGCTGCCGCTGCCGGCCACCCTTCTTTTTCAGCCCGCCCGCTTAGCGGGCGGGTTTTCATTTGATGCGAATCCGCTATACCCACAGGAGACAGCTCAACATGCCAGTCCGTTTCTTGCTCCGTTCTTTGTCCGTCCTCATCGCAGTCGCCGTGTTCGCCACCGCGCAGGAGCCGGTGAAACCCAAGCTCAGTCCCCGGATCATCACGGCGACCAAGCAGGTCCAGATTTTCCTCGGTTTAGAGATGCAGATGCTTCAGTCCGTGAAGAAAAAAGATAAGGCCGGCCTGCAGGCGATGTTGACGGAGGAATTCCAGGTTGAAATGCCGGATGCCGACCCGATGCAGGGAGAAGACTGGGTGGATTCGGTGATGGCCAAGGATTTCATTCTGAAGTCGTCCGCGATCCGGGAAATGTCGGTGGTGGACCTGGGCAACGCTGCGGTGGTGAAGTTTGAGAGGCGGCAGGAGGCCGCGTACAAGGGCGCTTCCGCCGGCGGCCAGTTCCTTGTTGTGGATGTGTGGAAGAAAGACGGCGACACGTGGAAGCTGGCCAACCGCTTTGTTTCCAAAGTCAGCTCTGTGGTTGCAAAGCCCAAGCCGACGGGCAAGCAATAGATTTCTGCCGCCAACTTCCTTGGGGGAAAACGCCGGTCTTTACGAGCGGTTAGCGTCACGGAACAAAGTGACGAGCTGGCCGGCTTCGTCCCGGCTGGCGTCGGTAACCAGGTAGCATTGGCGGCCGCCCGCGCTCCAGGAGCTGACGGTAAAGGACAGATCGTGGTTCCAGGCTGGTTCTCGCACCGTCCGATCTTCGGCCTGGAAGATGAAAACTGAAATCTTGTGCTGCCCGGCCTGATAGACCAGCTCCGCGCCGGGCTTTTGTCTCAGGTACACCAGTTTGCCGCCGAGCAGTTTGAAGGGCGAGTCCTTAGCCAGTTCGGGCTGATTGAATGTGAAAGGCAGCTTGCCCTGATACCACGGCTTAACGGTATGGCGGTCTGAGGAGAGCACGTCCAGGTTGCCGGTAGCCAGCATGGACACATGCTGGTCCACCAGCCCGGCCAGCATGGGCGCTTCCTTTGCCCGGGGCCAGAGCATAAAACCCAGGACCGCCACCAGGGCGAGGGTGATGGGCACCAGCCCCGTTTTCCACCAGGGTCGTACAGGCTCCCCCCGAAGTTGCTTGAACACCGCGGCGTGCAACTCTGCGGGAGCGTTGAATTGCTTTCCGGCGACGCGCACGGTCCTCTTAATGTCCAGGACTGCGGCCAGCTTGGCGCTGCAGTATGGGCAGCCGGACAGATG
>JBGPLR010000179.1:0-6604 GCA_041486545.1 Terriglobia bacterium | reverse complement strand
CGCCAAGATCAAAGAAACCGTGGAAGTGGTGGACCGCACCATTGACGGCATCAGGAGAATCATAGGCAAGCTATCTCCCCTGGTGCTACAAGAACTAGGACTGGTGGCGGCGGTGCGCAAAGAGGCCAAGGACTTTGCCAAGACCACGGGAGTTAAAGCGCGCGTGCTGATTGCGCAGGACGTGGGCCGCCTGGCGACGGGAACCGAGCAGGCGATTTATCGCGTGGTGCAGGAAGCGCTGCACAACGTGGCCAAGCACGCGCACGCCAAAAACGTCACCGTGCATGTGGTGCGCGAAGACGAGATGGTGCAGGTCGTCGTGGAAGATGACGGCGTTGGCATCCAGGCGCGCAGCCAGGACAATGACCAGTCCTTTGGGCTGGCCGGGATCAAGGAAAGAATTTCCATGCTGGGCGGAGTTTCGCGCGTGATCTCCGCTAAAGGAAAAGGGACGCGCATTGAAATCACAGTGCCTGCGGGGGACCCGGCCACGCCGGTGGAGCGTCCTGCGCCGGCACGGGCCGCAGCCCAGGCCGGGGTCCGGCCGAATTAAAAGAAGTGAGAGGAACTTGCCATGCCGAAGATCAAATGCTTGCTCGTAGATGACCACACGCTGTTTCGCCAGGGCGTGCGGCGGTTGCTGGAAACAGAGAGCGACTTCGAAGTCGTCGGCGAATCGCCGGACGGCGGAGATGCCGTGGAAAAGGCCCGTGAACTCCGCCCCGACGTGGTGCTGATGGATATCGGCATGCCCGGGCTATCGTCATTTGAGTCGGCGCGGCAGATCAAAAAGAACCGCGCGGAAACCAAACTCCTCTTCCTCACCATGTATGACGACGAAGATTACCTCGTCCAGTGCCTGGAAGTGGGCGCGTCCGGCTACGTGCTCAAAGACACTCCGGCGCCGCAGTTGTTGAACGCTGTCCGCGATGTGTACAAGGGCGGGAAATATTTGAGTTCGCAGGTGCTGGGCAAACTGGTGGAAGATTTCCGCTCGCGCGCCCGTGACACCACGCGCATGCGTCCGCGCATGTCCACGCTCACCCCGCGCGAACGCGAAATCCTCAAGCTCCTGGCCGAAGGCAATTCCGTCAAGGAAATTGCCGTGATCCTGGGCTTGAGCGTGAAAACCGTGGAGGCCCACAAGTTCAACCTGATGCGCAAGCTGGACATCCACAACAAAGCCCAGCTGGTGACCTACGCCATCCAGAAAAAGATCATCAAGATTCCCGTGAATCAGTAGGCTGTAAGACCCTCCCCAAAGAAAGGGCGCCGATGAGGTGCCCTTTTTTATTGAACAGTCTCTGCGCTAGACAGCTTACTGCGGCGGCGCGGGCGTGGGTCTGGCGACTGGCACTGGGGCTGGTGGATTCTCCTGCACTTCCTTCACTCCCGGCAGAATCCGTGACGACGTAGAGAATTTCCTGAATCCCGTCAGGATGTCCTCCTGCTCCCCGAGTTCATTTTTGACCACGGCAATTCTGATCCCGCCTTTCACATAGAACCGGCGCGGCAGCCAGACCTCGTTGTTCACGTGCGTCTTCTCGATACTGAAGTGTGATCCCGGATGGATCCTCGCCAGAAACCATCCGAAAGAAATCGTATCCAGGACTTCTCCTTCCACCTTCACCCAGTTGTAGCCTTCTTTTTCGATCCACAGCTTGCCCTTGGCCTTGGTGAGGATGTCGGCGTGCGGCTGCGTGGGATGGAAGTCCTTGCGCGCCGTGGTTTCAATGATCCAGGTATCCACGCCATCCACCTGCTCTTCACCGGCGATTCGGAAATCGTAAGCCGCCAGCATATCGCGCACGAACAGCCGTCCCTTTTCGCGTTCCTTCTTTTCTTTCTGCAGACGATGTTCCCGGTCAGAATCGCTTTCATTGCGGTACTTGGCCAGGAATTTTTCCAGCTTCTCGTCTTCTTTCTTCAGCTCTTTGTCGCTGAGCGGCTTGTCATCTTTCTGCACCAGGCGCGAATACTCCTGGCCATAATAAAAGTTCACATCCCAGGTCTTGATCTCCGTGGACTTTACGTTCCCATGCTTGTCCAGGTTCTTCAGGACTTCGCGTTGCTGGCAGGTATAGCTTCGCGCCAACTCCAGCGTGCGATGATCAATGTCAATCGCGCGGCGGATGATTTCTTTGGGATCGTTGGTCGGCGGCAGCGCCGGCTCCGCGGCTTTTGCGCTTTCTGCAGCGGCGGTTCCTGTACTCGCTGGCGGCACTCCCGCATCTGGCGACGGGGACGGGCTGGGCGATGCCGATAGCGCAGCCGTCGGCGAAGGCGCCGCCTGCGGATTGTCTTTCGACGCAGGCGCCGGATTTTGTGCGATGAGCGCCGCCGCCGTCAGCGCCATCGCCAACCCCAACCACACCGTGCATAAGCTAGTCCCTCTGCTCTTCATAGTCCTCATGAAACCATATCCTGAGAGACGGCAAAAATCGCGGTCCATTTCGCCCAAACCATTGTTACGAAGGTTCAAGCAATCGTCGCGTCGCGCAACCAGCTCTTACTCTTTCTTCAACTCCATCCTGGACCGCAGCGCCTGCAGGATGTCGGCCCGGGCCAGCATGCCCACAAGTTCGCCTTTGGCCAGCACCGGCACCTGGTTGAAGTCCTCTTTGGCCATCAACTCCAGCACTTCGTTCACCGGCGTTTCCGGCGCGACCACGCGGACCTGCGCCAGAGGCTTCATGATCTGCTGCACCGGGGTCATGGGCCAGGACGCGCGCTCCAGGGCGCGCACCTCGTGCGCGGTAATGAGTCCCGCCATGCGGTCCTGAACCATCACCAGAAAGCAGCGCCGCCCTGTGCGCAGCAGAAATTCATCCACAAACTCTTGGACACTGATGTATCCCGGAACATGGGCGCAATCGCGGGACATCAGGTCGCCGGCCAGCAGACCCTCCATGGCATGTTTGATTGCTACTTCCATGTAGTTGGCGCTGGCCGCCTGCATCAGAAACCATCCGATGAACGCAATCCACAGCCCGCTGATCCCCGCGCCGTGGAAAAATTCGTAAATGCCGGTGAGAATGAAAATCACCGCTACTGCCTGACCCACGCGGGACGCGATCCGCGTGGCCCGCTCCATGCTGTGGGTGGCTCCCCAGATCACGCTGCGCAGCACCCGTCCTCCGTCCAGGGGAAATCCCGGCAGCATGTTGAACACACCCAGCCCCAGGTTGATGTAACCCAGCCAGTGCATCGTGGCCAGGACGGGCGTTGGCCGCACCGCCGCCATGCCGCCCTGGAAGCCGCCGCTGGCCAGGATCAGCGCCGTTCCGATCAGCACGCTGGTGATAGGCCCCACAATCGCTACCAGAAACTCGGTCCAGGCATCCTGGGCTTCTTTTTCAATGACGGAAACGCCGCCGAGCGCGAACAACGTAATGCGGCTCACCGGCAGCTTGTGTGCCAGCGCCACCAGCGAGTGCGAGAGCTCATGCGCCAGCAGGCACAGAAAGAACAAAAGCGCCGTGACCACCGCAGCCACCCACACAGTTTGTTCGCTCCATTGTTTGTTCATGGCGCGAAACTGCGCCGCCAGAGAAAATGTGATGAGCAGAGCAATAATGAACCAGCTGTAGTGAATGCCAATTTCAATCCCGAAAATCCGCCCCAGCTTGATGTGTGATCGCATGGTCCTTGCCTTCCCGCTTTCCGCAGGTTAGATGCTCTTTCCCTCAAATCATTATAGGAAGCGGCCCAGCCGCCCGGACACTTTCTTTTCTGCGGGCCGGCGATGAAAGGTTTGCGCGCCACCGCGTGCGTATGAAACACTCGCCCTGAGCGATGAGTGCCCCCACCGATCTGACTCCGGCGCCCCAGGAAAACACCGGCCGCTCTTCTTTTCTGGTAGCCGCTGGAATTTTTCTCAGCCGTATCTTCGGGCTGGTGCGGGGCCGGGTGTTCGCAAATTACTTCGGCCTCTCCTGGCAGGCGGACGCCTTCACCTCAGCGCTCCGCATCCCTAACTTCCTGCAAAATCTTTTGGGTGAAGGCGTAATCTCCGCTTCGTTCATTCCGATCTACGCCAAACTGCTGGCGCAGGGCGAAACCGACGAAGAAGAAGCCGGACGCGTTGCCGGCGCCATCTTCTCTCTGCTGGCCCTGCTGACTTCGGCGCTGGTGCTGGTTGGCGTGCTGGCCACGCCCCTGCTCATTGATCTCATCGCGCCCGGGTTTCATGACGAACGCCGCCCTCTGGCCATCCAGCTGGTCCGCATCTTCTTCCCCGGGATCGGGCTGCTGGTTTTTTCTGCCTGGTGCCTGGGGATTCTCAACAGCCATCGCAAGTTTTTTCTGTCGTACGTTTCTCCGGTCATCTGGAACGTAACCATCATCGTGGCCCTGCTGGTGTGGGGACCGACCAAGGCTCCATCGGATCTCGCGATATATGCGGCCTGGGCCTACGTGGCGGGCAGCGCGCTGCAGTTCCTGGTCCAGCTTCCCACCGTCTTGCGCCTGGCGCCGGCCTTGCGATTCGCCATTACCACCGTCAGCGACAATGTTCGCGTGGTGGTCAAGAACTTTGCGCCGGTCTTTGTCAGCCGCGGCGTGAACCAGATCAGCGCCTATGTGGACACGATCATTGCCAGCTATCTTCCCGTGGGCGCGCTCGCGGCAATTGCCAACGCACAAATCCTGTCCACGCTGCCGGTGAGCCTGTTCGGGATGGCCATCTCCGCCGCCGAGTTGCCGGCCATGTCCAGCGCTCTGGGCAATGAACAGGAAGTCGCGGAAACTCTGCGCCGCCGCATCGCCGCCAGCACGCGACGCATCGCCTTCTTCGTGGTGCCTTCCGCCGCCGCGTTCCTCGCCCTGGGTGACGTGATCGCCGCCGCCATCTTCCAAACCGGAGTCTTCACCCACTCCAACAGCCAGTATGTCTGGGCGATTCTTGCCGGCTCAGCCGTGGGTCTGGTGGCTTCCACCACCAGCCGGCTCTATTCGTCGGCCTACTACGCTCTGCGGGACACGCGCACGCCTCTGCGTTACGCCGTGATTCGCGTGCTGCTGACCACGGTGCTGGGTTACATTTGCGCCTTGCCGTTGCCCCGGCTGCTGGGCTATCCAAGTTGGGGCGCCGCCGGGCTCACCGCTTCCGCCGGGCTTGCCGCCTGGCTGGAATTCACTCTGCTGCGCCGCGGGATGGAGCGCCGCATCGGCCGCGTTCCCTTTCCCGCTTCGTACTTCGGCAAGCTATGGTTCGCTGCGGCCATGGCTGCCGTGGTTGGATTGGGCTTTCAGTTCTTGTTTCATCCCCGCCACCCGCTCGTCGGGGCGTTCGCGATTCTGGTTCCCTACGGGATCACCTATTTGATTCTGACCGCAATGATGGAAATTGACGAGGCCGCTGCCTTGCGACGCAAGCTCTTTGGTTTTATCAAGAGATAGATGAGCCCAGAACCTTTGAAACACGGAGGAAAGGAGGACACGGAGGGGAAGAGTAAGAATAACGCGGATCGCAAACGAGAATCGCCCCAATAATTTTACGCGAACAAATCAAGCCTCAGATCACTCAGCCAAAGTGGGGAATCAAATGACGTTCAGGAACTATACAGATCAATAATCCTCCGCTTACTCCGTTCCACTGTGCTTCAAGGGTTTGGGTCCCGGTCTCTTGCTCAAGCTGGATTCGTGCTATTCGCGTTGATTCGCGGCTGAATGGCTTTTGATCTGCGCTGATTCCACGCAATCTGCGGCGAGAAGCCTTTACTGTCTGCCCATCCGCATATTGTTCCAGTCGTAATCGAACTCGCGTCCGCAATCCAGGCAGACCACGTAGTGATGAGTCACCGCGCCGGGGTGGTCCCAATCGGCCGTCCCTGTGCGCGCGGGAGCGGGCGCAAAAGCGGCAAACGGCTGCGACAGCTTTCTATGGGCACAGCGGATATTGAGTAATTGCAGGATTCGGTTGAACATCTTCGTCTACTTCCGTTGCCGCCATCGGCTGCAAAAAAATCGGGGCGCCTCCTGGTGGAAGCACCCCGGCTGAGTATGAGGAGGCAAATGCTATTCACTGCATCGGCGGTTTCCGCCAATACTTTATGCGCTGATGCTGCTGCGCGATGTTTCTGCCGATGGTTCAATCTTGCTTCCGGAGTTCACTTCTTTCAGGCCCGGCTTGCCGATATCAATGCTGCCTTTGAAAAACGCGCCATCTTCAATGCTGATGCGCTGGCACACCACGTCGCCGGTGAGCGAGCCGTCATTGCGGATGTCCACGCGGTCGCTGGCCGTTATATTGCCTTTGACTTTGCCCAGGACCACAACCTCTTTGGCCTGGATATTTGCATGGACGTGTCCATTGCGGCCTACGGTCACGCGATGGCCGGGAAGGTTCACCGCGCCTTCCACGCGGCCGTCAACATACAGGGATTCTGACCCGGTGACTTCGCCTTTGATCACCAGCGATTTACCGATCGTGGCCTGCTCCTGGCTGCTGACGTTCACCGTGCTGCGCGGCGCCGGTGCGGGTGTTGGCTCGGCGGCGGGCGCAGAGCTGGTGCTCACCGCGGGTTTTACGGGTTCCGGAGTGGTGGTCTTCGGGGCTGAGCTGGGCGAACTAGCTGGCTTCCACATTACTGATACTTCCTTT
>JBGPLR010000178.1:0-6618 GCA_041486545.1 Terriglobia bacterium | reverse complement strand
GCCTTCCCAGGTCTTGACGCCGCCAGCGCCGGTCGCGGCCGCCCCAGTAGCACCTTACGTTCCTGCGCCCAGCGTTGCCAACCGGGAGTACGGCGGATTCTGGATCCGCCTTTTAGCTGAGCTCATTGACCGCGTGGTGATCGGCATTGTTGCTCTGCCCGTGTTTTTCGCACTGATCTTTCCTTCTGTGCTCAGGATCATCAAAGTTGCCGAGCAGAACCGGGAGCCCACGCCGGAGATGATTGGCGCAATTATCAGCACCGTCTTTGTTTTTTTTCTGGTGACGGTGACGGGCCAGTGGTTGTATGAGTCATTGCTCACTAGTTCGGCATGGCAAGGGACGATCGGCAAAAAGGCATTACGCCTCAAGGTGGTGGACGAAGCCGGCAACCGAATCTCTTTTGCCCGGGCGACCGGGCGTTTCTTCGCCAAGTTCCTCTCCCGGCTGATGATGAACATCGGGTACCTCATGGTTGCGTTTACTGAGCGCAAGCAGGGTCTGCATGACATGATCGCCGGAACGCTGGTCAAGCGGTACTAGTGGGTCTGCTACCCGTGTGACGCCGCCGGGGTCTCCGACGCGCGCTTGGCGGGGTGGACTCGCCCTCGGCGTGTTTCTTTCTTTGCGTCCGTCTTTGCGTCCGTTGCGTCCTTTGCGTCCTTTGCGGTGAAATTCCCGGGTTGGATATTCACTTTCGAAATTCCATTCGGCCCCTGTCCATCAGTTAAGATGAAGGCTAAATGGGCTGGGACCCCAACAAACTCCGAAGACTGTTCGCTGCCGGGGCGATAATCGCCGTGCTGGTAGCAGTGGCGTTCTATGTCCGCGGGATGTTGAGTTCCGGCTCAGGGGTGAAGCGGCCTCCCAGCAACATGCCGGCCAATACGGCGGAGAGCGCGGAGGGCTTCACTTTTGCCCAATCGGAAGGCGGCAAGACACTGTTTACCGTCCACGCTTCGCGCTTTCTGCGCTATAAGGACTCCGGCCGGGGCGAGCTGCACGACGTAAGCATCGTGGTGTACGGGCGCGACGAAGACCGCTCAGACCACATCTACGGATCGCTCTTCGTCTTTGACCCCGCCTCGGGAGATATCAGCGCTGAGGGCGAGGTGCAGATAGATCTGGACGCCAACACCAAGGTGGCCGCTCTTCCGAATCAAGTCGCGACGCGGGAGACCCAGAACCTGATCCACGTAAAGACCCGCGGTCTTGCCTTCAACCGGAACAGCGGAATTGCTCAGACCAAAGAGAAGATCGAGTTCCGCGTGCCCGAAGCCGGCGGTTCGGCCATGGGAGCTACGTACGATTCACGCAGCGGCATTCTTACCCTGAAGTCCGCGGTGAAAATTGATACTACGGACAAACAAAAAGCCAGCATTACCGGACAGAGCGCCACCATCAGCAAAGAGCCGCGCAACATCGTTCTGCATGGCGCCAGAATTGATCAGCCACCGCGTGTCCTGGTGGCGGACAGAATTACGGTGGTGCTGACCCAGGACAACACGGTGGAGCGGATTCTCGGTTCGGGTCACATTCACAGTTCCGTGGAAGGGCCCAAGGGCTTCGATGTCACGGCTCCCCAAGGCGAACTGGTGCTGGCTGCGGGAAACCAGCTCCGTTCCGGGACGCTCTCCGGCGGCGTGGACTTTGAGCGGCGAGGTGACGCGCCGGCGCAAGGCAAGGCCGGGCGAGTCCTGCTCACCTTTGGCGCCAAGAACCGTGTGACCTCGGCGCGGGCGGAAGATACCGTGGATTTGAAAGAGGGAACCGAAGGCAAGTCGCGGCAGATTCAGGCCGCGGCAATGGATTTGGCAATCAAGGACGGCAAGCTCATCCAAACCGCGACCACGTCCGGCGGTCCTGGAAAGATCATCCTGACCAAAGGATTATCCATCACCACGATCAGTGCTGCACGCCTGCAAGCGCGGTTCAATAATCAAAACCAACCGGCGTCCATCGTTGGTGGCCCCGATGCACGAATCGTTTCGTCAAGTCCGGGACAACCGGACCAGGTGGCCACCGGCCGCGAACTCAACGCCAGTTTCAACGATAAAGGCGAGATCACGTCGGGCGACCTGACGGGCGACTTTCACTTTCAGCAAGGCCCGCGCACCGCAACCGCCGAGCGCGGCCGCTACAATCCTGCCGACGAAAGCTTTACCCTCAGCGGTTCGCCGCGCGTGGTTGATTCCGGAGCCACCATCACCGCCGACAGCATCCAGCTTCTGCGCAAAACCGAGAGCGCAGTCGCCCAGGGCCACGTTAAGACCACTTACAATGACTTGAAACCGCAAGCCAACGGTGGAATTCTGGCTTCCGGGGACCCGGTCCACGTGACCGGAAGCTCGGCAACAGCCAGCCGCAGCGCGGGAGTGGCCAAATACGCCCACGCCCGGCTATGGCAAGGTGCCAACATCGTGGACGCGCCAGCGATTACCTTTGACAAGCTGCACCGCAGCCTGCTGGCCCAGGGCGATTCCACCGCCCGGGTGACCACAGTTTTCGTCGCAACCGACAAAAAGGGCAAATCCACCCCGGTCAACGTCACGGCGGACAAGCTCACTTATGTGGATTCCGAGCGGAAAGCGGTGTTTACTGGCAAGGTGACGACCAAGGTTGAAGACTCAACCATTGCCGCGGACACCGTCCAGATCCTGCTGACCGCGCGCGGCAGCCAGGCCGGCTCCCAGCCAGCTAGCCAGCTGGATCGTATTGTGGCGCAAGGAGATATACGGATTCAGCAGCCGCAGCGCCGGGCCACGGCAAGCCAGGCTGTCTATACCGCAGGGGAGGAGAAATTCGTCCTTACGGGCGTCCCAGGGAAACTCCCTAGCATTTTTGATGCCGAACACGGTCAAATTTCGGGTGATTCGTTGACTTTCTTTTCCCACGATGATAGGGTGCTGGTAGGTAGCGGAGAGTCCTCCCACCAAGCCCAAACTAGGAACCGAGACGCGAGCAAGAAGTAATGCAAACCCTGGCAACGGACGACATCGCTAAATCGTACCGCGGCCGCCGGGTGGTAAATGGCGTCAGCCTCCACATCAATCAAGCTGAAGTAGTCGGACTTCTGGGACCTAACGGCGCCGGCAAGACCACCACTTTCTACATGATCGTGGGATTGCTGCCTCCTGATAGCGGGCAGGTCCTGGTGGACGGCCAGGACATCACCAACGTGCCCATGTATTTGCGGGCGCGCAATTACGGGATCAGCTACTTGCCGCAGGAAGCGTCGGTTTTTCGCAAGTTGACGGTGGAAGAGAACATTATGGCCGTGCTGGAGGTGCAACCCATCACCTGGCAGGAGCGGCGGGCCAAACGTGACCGATTGATTGACGAGCTGGGACTGGGCCACATTCGCAACAACATGGGTTATGCGTTGTCCGGTGGCGAGCGGCGTCGCGTAGAGATCGCGCGGGCCCTGTGCATCGCCCCAAAATTCATTCTGCTGGACGAGCCCTTCTCCGGGATTGATCCCATCGCGGTGCTGGACCTGCAGAAGATCATTTTTGATTTGAAGGGAAGCGGCATCGGCGTCTTGATTACCGATCACAACGTCCGGGAAACGCTGTCCGTGACTGATCGCGCGTACATCATCAACGAAGGACGAATTTTCCGTACCGGCACGCCGGAACAGTTGGGTAACGATCCGGAAGTGAAAAGAGTCTATCTGGGAGAAAGTTTTTCGTTTGTTTGAGGCTCGCTGGACGCGCATTTTGCTTCCGGCGCCGATCACTAAATTTCGATTTATGCAAGGCACTGGAAGCCAGTAAGCAGAATTACCAGGGTACTCTTTAGAGCGCGTCCCGTGGGATGTTACAAGTAGGAATAGCAGGAAAAGAGCCTGCTAGCGGCTAAAACAAACAGATGGTATTACTCCAGCACAAACTGAACCTGAGAGTCTCCCAGAAGCAGATCCTTACTCCTGGGCTGGTCCAGATGGTGAGCGTGCTCGCGCTCAACAAGCTTGAGCTGCGCGAGATGATCAACACGGAGATGGTGGAGAACCCTGTTCTGGAAGAGCTGGATTCCTCGGTCCCGCTGCTGGACGAAGTAGCCGGGCGGGAAGAAGCGCGCGAGCGCGGCGAAGCGCAGGAGCGCCAGGAACGCCTGGAAGCCAGCAAAGAAGAACCAGCAGCGCCGGAAGCGGAAAAGAAAGACCCGTTTGACGAGATTGATTTTGGTTCGTTCTTTCGCGACTACCTGGACCCTGGCTACCGCAACTCCGCTGACCTGGAAGAGATTGACCGGCCGTCGTTTGAAAATTTTCTCTCCAAGCCCGGGACACTCACCGACCATCTGATGTGGCAGCTTGGTTCGGTCAGCGTCCGGCCGGAAGTGATTGCCGCGGCGGAACTGGTCATCGGCAACCTGAACGACGAGGGTTACCTTACTGCCTCGGAAGACGAACTGCTCGGTCTGGCGCACGCTGAAGCGGAGCAAGACGCGCCGCCACACTTGGCCGCAATAGCGCCCCAGGCAGCGATTGAACATCCAACGGAAGACACAACGGAAGAAGACCTGGACGCGGGAGGCCTTGATCCCCTGCAGTTGGTGGTTTCGCACACACCTACGCCGGAGCCGGCAGCGGTCCAGCCCAGGCCCGGGCTTTCACCCGTTCTGCAATTCACCCGTGAGGACTTGCGGGAAGCCACGGATCTGATCCGGCAGTTTGATCCGGTGGGCGTGGCCGCGCGCGACCTGCGCGAATGCCTGATGGCCCAACTGGAGTATCTCCTCAAGACCCGCGACCTGGAAGGCTCTGACGATCCTGAAAATGACCAGGTGGTGGAAGATGCTTTGCGCATCGTCGATGGCCATTTACACCTCCTGCAAAACAAGCTTTATAAAGAGATCGCCAAGGCCATCGCGCGGCCCATGGACTCGGTGATCCAGGCGCATGAGTTCATCCGCACGCTCGATCCCAAGCCCGGCTTGCGCTACAACAAGACCGAACCCAAGCTGATTGAGCCGGACGTGGCTTTTGTGAAGCATTGTGATGAGTTTCTGGTCTTGATGAACGATGAAGACGTGCCCCAGCTTCGCGTGAGTCCCACTTACCGCAAGATGCTGAACCAGGGCCAGGGTGTGGAGAAGGAAGTCCGCACCTACGTCAAAGAGCGTTACAAGTCCGCCGTGCAACTGATCAAGAACATTGAACAGCGCCGCCAGACGATTTTGAAAGTCTGCTACGCCATCATTGGACGCCAGGGCGACTTCCTGGAGCACGGCATTGATCTGCTCAAACCGATGATGATCAAAGAAGTTGCGGAAGAGATTGGCGTGCATCCTTCCACGGTGAGCCGCGCTGTGGCCGGCAAGTACGTGCATACCGCGCAGGGCGTGTTTGAGTTGCGTTTCTTCTTTTCTGAGAGCGTGCAGGGTCCGGAAGGCGCCGGCACGTCATTGCTGATCCTGAAACGCCGGGTGAAGAAGCTGATCGAAGAAGAAGACGCGGCGCATCCGCTGACCGATGAACAGATCACCAAGATCCTGCAATCGCAAGGTATCCAGGTGACGCGCCGTACCGTGGCCAAATACCGCGAGGACATGAAGATTCCCAGCACCCATCAAAGGAGGACCAAGAGCTAGCGCGATGCGACAGGCCCCAGGGTAGGCCGCTGCTTCGCAAGAGAAACAAGGTGAGACAAGCCGCATTGAAGGAAGCCGGATGCCGTGTTCTTCCGGGCTCCGTCAGACGAACTCTCAGCAAGCTGATCTTATTTGAGGAGGGAGTCAATGAACGTTGAATACACTGGCCGTCAGTTTGAAGTCACTCCCACGAGCCGCAAGCTGGTCGAAAGCGGTCTCCAGAAAATCCAAAAAATCCTAGGCAATCAGTTTGAGACGCATGTGGTGCTCTCCGTGGAGAAGCGCCGCCACAAGGTGGAAATCAGCGTCACCGTGCGCAACCATCCGCCGATTGTCGCGCTGGCGGAGGCCACGGAGATGAACCTGGCCATCATCAACGCGCTGGAACGCATTGAGCGCCAGGCGGTGAAATACAAAACCAGATGGAAGAGCAAGAAACGCCAGGCCCACAAACGCCAGGCCAATGCGCCGGTTCCGGAAGAAGTTTCCCTGGCCCTGGCCGTGGGCGGAGACCGGGCCACGGCGGTGCCTGTCAAAGTGCATTCATTCCCTAATACCGTGAAGTTTACTGAGACGCACGTCGTGAAAAGCACGGATTCGGTGAGCTACAAACCGCTCACCGTGGAAGAAGCGGTGAAGGAAGCTGAGTTCCGCGATCGCGAGGTCTTCGTCTTCCGCGACCATCAGGGCAAGGTCAAAGTCCTGCATCGAAAAAAAGACGGGAAGATGGAATTAATAGAAGCGCCCTAGTATTTCTGTCGCTTCGCTCCAGACGGGAAAAAGACGCCATCGCCGGCGTCTTTTTTCTTGTGCGTCATGGCTAGTAAACAATTTATCCGGCGTTCGCCAGCTTGCGGGAAAGCACCGCGGCCAGCGCGGCCACAATCCTGCAATTCTGATCTTCGGACTTTACGGCGATGCGCAAGAAGCGATCGTGAAAACGAGTGCTCATGGAGCCGCAATGGCGCACGAAGATGTTGTCGGCCTCGAGCTGCCGCTGGATGCACGCTGCGCTCTGCTGCGTG
>JBGPLR010000177.1:0-6627 GCA_041486545.1 Terriglobia bacterium | reverse complement strand
GCGGCTGGCGGCGCCGATGATCCCCACTAACCCGGCGCACAAAAGCAGTCCCAGAAACGCCAGCAGGATACCCAGCGCGACCTGCATGTTGGCTGAACCGCTGGAGACCGCGGGCATAGGGACCGCAAGTTCACCCGGGCCGCGCTTGCCGTGCACGTTAATCTGAACTTTCCACGAACCGCGCGCCATGATCCACAGTTGCCCGCTAAAAAGTTGCGGATCAGCGGCGGACCGCTGCGCGCTGTCGGCCGTTGGAGCCAGTTTGGAAGCCGCGCCCACCATGCGCAGCGGCAGGATTTTGATTTCATCAACATCTGCGTCGGCGCTGCGAATTTCGATTTGTGCGATGCCCGGCACCACCTTGGGTGGACGCACCGTAACCAGCAGATGGTAGGGACCGGCCTGGCCGTCAAAGTAAACGTCCGGGCTGTTGACGTGGGCAGAGAGCGTTAGCGGCACAACAAGCACAGTGGTAATCGCCAACAGCAAGCGGCGCATGAATTCGGATCGAATAGATTTTGTTTTCACCGGAATTATCGCCGCACCTTCTTCAGCCAGTCCCCAAAAACAATCCCCACCCACATGCTCAGCACGGACGCCAGGAACGCGAGCGATATGTTGCGCCAGAACCACTCTGAAGTCCTTTCCCAGCCGACGAACACATGACGCACGGTGGGCGAGCTGGGCATGGCGAAGTAAGGAAAGTCGGGCGGAGCAAAAAACCAGTTGCGCGCCGCGGGCGACATAAGAAAGGTGGCGAAGGGCCATTGCACGGCGATCAGAATCGCCAGAAATGCCACGCCGCCAACCAGCGCCTGCTGCCAGCGCGGGATGCGGGACAGCGCCGGCCAGACCAGGTCCAGCACGAAAGCAGGCACGATCAGCAGAATCGGAAACGGCAAGGGCACGAAGTGCGTAATCTGCTGATAAACCGGTCCCAGCTTGGGTTGCGCGGGGAAGAGCGGCAGGATCCAGAGCATCAGCAGAATAAATAAGGAATAGACTCCGGTGACGGTGGTGCGCGCCCAGCGATGCCCGGCGGCGCGGGCCAAAGATTCCAGCAGCAGCAGAAGACCGATGCTGATCACCAGGTACGACACTGCGCTGTGCAGGAGTACGCGGTTGGTGTACTCCAGCTTCAGGACCATTCCTTGCAGGACAATAAAGCCGCCCAGCGCCAGCAGGATTCGCTGCTGGGTTTGGCGCTGCCCGCCTTCTGAACGGTTCATCTCCGCGATGGTGCCCAGGGCCGCGCCCCAGTTGATTCCCGCAATGCCCAGCGCCAGCAGCACGTGCGGCGGGCTGATGATTTTTACGTCCAGCCCGTAAGCTTCATGCCACCAGTTGTCAAAAGGCGCGGAGGTAATCATGGCCACGCCGCCCCAGGCGGAAATAAAAGCTCCCAGCGGCCCGCGAAAACCGAGCACGCTGACGGTGCTCGCGCGCAGGGCGGGATCGCGGCTGAACGTCGCCTGCAGGATGACCCATCCGGCGCAAAGCCCGGTGAGCACGGCGCCAAACTGGATCAAAAGGTGGGCGGGCGTCCAGAAAGTGTCGCGGCCGATGGCTTCATGCCAGGAGATGTCCCAGTAGAGCCCAACCGCGATGCAGACGGAAGAAATCAGCCCAGCCCAGCTGAGCCAGGGAAATGATCTTCGGCCGGCGAGCGTATCCATGAGTAGCCCTCAGTAATTTCTGAATGCGTGCTTGCGCTAAACAGAATACACTGAATGGCGGTTCAGTCTGAAGTTGTTCCGAAGTCGATCAGCACGCGCGGTTCTTACTTGAGTGACAAGGTCGTGAACTGCGGCCGGTCAGACACCAGACGAGGAATGTGGGGCTTTCCTGGAGCGCCGTCCTGCTCAAGAAAGACTGACTCATCCGGCTTGGCGGGATTGTAGCGGACAACTATCTTCTTTCCGAGCCACGCTCGACCCGATTCCGCAGCGATGTGGCCGTCAGAAGAGGTCGCTGGCAGGAAATAGGTTCCCGAGTAGATCTCCCCGCTCACATGATACGTGTACTGGATCGCGGTGGACCAGCGTGGTTCGTAGTCCCTGTCGTCGTCCTCTTCACTTCTCCAGTTTTGCGGAGACAGGGCAGTGGCATTCTCATCGAGGTCATAGCTGCTGTTCACGATTCCATCGGCCCTTGGCCAGTTCTGGGCGCGACTCGCAACTGACCAACGGCGTCGCCAGCGATACAGATACACAGACAAGGAAACGGCGAGCAGAGGCGCAAGGACGAAAAGAACGACTGGGAGGTCGAATTCAAAACCAAGAGCCTTCATCGTGTTCGTCCAAAGCCCGACGCAGAGAAAATACCACTCATTCCGCGAGATGCAAAGAGGGAACAAGAGGACAAGAACGCATCAGCCCTCGCTCATGAGCCCGCCATCGCGGCCTTTGACGTCCCCACGGAGCGGATCGGCGCGGACAAGCCCTGCATCAACCGGCCGAATTCATCCAGGTTGAGCGATTGCGCTCCGTCTGACAATGCCCGTTCCGGGCAAGGATGCACTTCAATGATCAAGCCATCGGCGCCGATGGCCAGCGCAGCGCGGCTGGCGGGAGCAATCAGGTCGCGGCGTCCGGTGCCGTGCGAGGGGTCGGCGACCACCGGCAGGTGCGTAAGCTCACGCGCCAGGGCGACGGCAGCCAGGTCCAGGGTGTTGCGCGTCATCTCGGTTTCAAACGACTTGATGCCGCGCTCGCACAGGACCACGTTTTCATTGCCGCCGGCGAGCAAGTACTCGGCGGCCAGTAGCCACTCTTTCACCGTGGCCGAAGGGCCGCGCTTGAGCAGAATGGGTTTGCTGCATTTGGCGAGCTGGCGCAGCAGATCGTAATTCTGCATGTTGCGCGCGCCCACCTGGAGCATGTCAGCGTGGTCGCTGATGAGGCCGATGTCGTTGGTGCTCATCACCTCGGTGACCACCGGCATGTCCAGCTCTTCGCGCACCTGGTTCAGCAATTTGAGCGCTTCGGTGCCGAGTCCTTGAAAGTCGTACGGCGAAGTGCGTGGCTTGTACGCGCCGCCGCGCAGGATGGACGCGCCTGCCGCCTTGACCGCGCGCGCCGTGGAGAAAAGCTGCTCGCTCGATTCCACCGAACACGGCCCGGCCATGACTACGGCTTCTTCGCCGCCGATGACCACGTTACCCACCTTCACGCGCGTTCGCTCACCGCGCGTCTGCCGGCTAACCAGCTTGAAAGGATGCGCGATGGGCACCACTGAGTCCACGCCGGGCGCGGCCTGCAGGGCCTCCAGCGCAGCCCGCGAACCGCCTGACCCGACGGCGGCCACAATGGCGCGTTCTGTCCCGCGCGTAACGTGCGGCTGGAACCCGCATTCCTTCACGCGATCAATCACGTGCTGCAGTTGTTGTTCGGTGTATCCGTCCGCCATGTTGATGACCATTGGGGTGACTCCTTGGGAAAAACCAGTAATTAGTAGTTAGTACTTAGCAATTAGCATTTAGCAATTGGCAATTAGCCAAAAACCAAAAACCAAAAAGCTAAA
Source organism: Terriglobia bacterium (assembly GCA_041486545.1). Lineage (GTDB taxonomy): Bacteria > Acidobacteriota > Terriglobia > Terriglobales > Acidobacteriaceae > Angelobacter. Next base: position 3,105 of record JBGPLR010000177.1, on the reverse strand, counting down.
AGCTAAAAGCTTTCTTCATCCTCGCCAAACTCTAATCCGCAACGAGTCCGCAAACTTCGGCGAAACTCTAAACTCTCTCCACCGCCTTGCCGTTCTGCTCCTGCATGCGTTGCGTGCCCAGACGGCGGGTTTCGTGAACCACACTTGCGAAGATGGCCACCACGCTCTGCTCATCGAGCGGGCCGGAGTTTTGTGCGGCGATGCGGCTTAGCACCTGGGCTTCGCGCGCAGCGTCGTACGCGGGCAGGCCGGACGCCACTTTGATGACGGCGATTTCGCAGGCGATGGCCGCGCGCTGGTTGAGAAGACGCAGCAGCTCGGTATCCAGCGCGTCAATCTGGCGTCGCCAGCCGGCAAGCGTTGTGTCTTCGGTACTGGGTTGTTGGCCCATGTCAGGAGCTCCTAAAAGCAAAAACCGCGATCCTTTTGGGGAGTCGCGGCTTGCGGTGATTATGATGACTGGACTTGCTTTATGTTTTGCTTGCCAGCACACCAACCGCGTCGCCGCCACTCGTAAAGGAGTAGCGGTAAGTAAACGCGAAGGTAAATCGGCTGGCGTGCATGTCAGGGTGGATAGTAGTCTAGGTCTTTCCGCAGAGTCAAGGAAGTTAAGGAAATTAATCCGAAAGTAACCTTGGTTCATCAAAAAATGGTTCAGCCAAAAATTGGGTCAGCCAAACATATGACGAAAAACACTGATTCCACGCAGGTTTCCGCAAGCGCCCCGGCCGGAGGCGAGCCGGCCAACTACATTGATGACTTTCGCCGCGCCGGCCACGAAACCGTGGACTGGATTGCCACGTACCTGGGCGATCTGGGCGGGCGTCCCGTTTTGGCGCAGACCAAACCGGGAGAATTGTTTGACGCGCTGCCGCCGTCGGCGCCGCAGCAAGGCGAATCTTTTGAGGCCATCCTGGCCGACTTCGACAAACTCATCATGCCCGCGGTGACGCAGTGGAACCATCCGCGTTTCTTAGCCTACTTTGCCTGCACCGGGACCACGCCCGCCGTCCTGGGTGAAATGCTGGCGGCGGCGCTCAACACCAACGGCCTGCACTGGAAGACTTCACCCGCCGTGGCCGAACTGGAGCAGCGAACGCTGGACTGGTTGCGGCAATGGCTGGGGCTTGGCGGCGACGCTTCCACAAACTCCGCCAGTGCGACCGCCGGTGGCGGTTCGCCGAACCCCTGGTTCGGCATAATCTACGACACGGCCTCCACCAGCAGCATGCACGCCATCGTCTGCGCGCGGGAAATGGTTGCGCCGGAAGCGCGCTTCCACGGCAGCAAAGGCGACTTGGTGCTGTACACCTCAGACCAGGCGCATTCGTCCATTGAGAAGGGCGCGATCGCCGTGGGCATCGGGCAGAAGAACGTGCGCAAGGTCCCCAGCGACAAAGAATTCCGCATGAAGGCCGACGCCCTGGCGGCGATGGTCGCCGAAGACAAGGCGGCGGGCAAGCGGCCGTTCTGCGTGGTCGCCACGGTGGGCACAACGTCCACCACCAGCATTGATCCCGTGCCGCAGATCGTGGAGATTGCCGAGCGCTACAACATGTGGGTGCACGTGGACGCGGCTTACGCCGGTGCCGTCGCGGTGCTGCCGGAACACCGGCACATCATGGCCGGGGTGGAGCGCGCGCACTCGCTGGTGTTCAACGCGCACAAATGGCTGCTCACACCCATTGACCTGAGCGCGTTTTACACGCGGCGGCCGGACATCCTGCGGCAGGCGTTTTCGCTCACGCCCGAGTACCTCAAGACCCAGGACGACCCGCGCGCCCACAACCTGATGGACTACGGCGTCCCGCTGGGGCACCGCTTCCGCGCGCTCAAGCTGTGGTTTGTGCTGCGCTACTTTGGCCGCGACCGCATTGAAGCCATGCTGCGCCAGCACATTGCCTGGGCCCAGCAACTCGCTCTGCTGGTGGACGCCGACCCGCGTTTTGAACGCGTCGCGCCGGTGCCGTTCTCGGTGGTGTGCTTCCGCTATCGCGGGTCGCCCCAGCGGAGCGACGCTGGAAGCGTTGACGACCAGAACAAGCAGATCATGGAGAAAGTCAACGCTTCAGGACGCGTGTTTATCTCCGGTACGGTGCTGAACGGACAGCAAGTAATCCGGCTGGCGATTGGGAACTTGCATACCAAGTGGCAAGACGTTGCCGAGGCGTGGGAGCTGGTGAAGAGGGCAGCGGGGGACTGACACCCTGCTATCCGCTGATCACTGCTATTCCCCGAATAGAGTGCTCAGTTATAGGCGATGATTAACAAGCCGCTCCTGCCATTGCTTCATCAGATCGTCACTGCTGTCGTTCCAATTAAACATTTCGTACACGTGACGGATTGCTTTACGAGCGAGTTCCTCATAAGAGGCCACCAGTTCGGCTGCCGTGCACTCGGTGTCCGTCTGAATGCTAGCGACTCGGCTAGTGTAAACACCGCGCAACAAGCCATCACCAAGCGCGGTCAGTGTTCTGTCAAGAGTATCTGTCAAGCGAATCGTGAGGTGTATCGCGGCATCAGGCGCGATCTTCTCGTAGTAGCGTTTTGCAAACAGGAAATACTCCGTTATTTCTAGAATCACTCCGACGAAGGACAGCACTTTCTGCCCAGCCGCAACATTGGGAGCCGAATCTTCCCATAGCTCCTGCTTCCAAACAAGCGTGCCGCTTTGGTAAGCGCGATACCCTTCCCTATGCCCAACTGGTCCAAGCGTGTACGACTGCACTCCGCGAGCAAAATTGGCCGTGTGTTCGCGGTCGAAATGCGGAAAATACCAACATCGCAGAGTTACTTGGCACTGCTCGAGAAGAGTGCTAATCAAGCCCAGGTTTGCAACGCGTTCACGTAAGTATGGTCGAACAAAAAACTCCACCTCCCAATGGCCCACATTGCGGAATTCTTCTGGAAGGTGTTCGCGGATGAAATCACCGGCTTCATCAATCTCGGCTCCTCGGATTTCGCGCGCGTTCTCCTTGTCAAAACCAATTGGTTTACCTTTAATCAGACGTTCAACCATCTTCAGAAGTTGGTCGCCACGCTTGACAACCGCTCGGTTCATCAAGTCACGCATGGCATCCGCAGACGATACAACCTCGGACGCAG
>JBGPLR010000176.1:0-6665 GCA_041486545.1 Terriglobia bacterium | reverse complement strand
GATCACCAGGCTGGTCTTCACTTCCTGCTGGATGTTCAAGTTCCACGATTGCACGTACGCCAGCCGGTAGTTGGGGTCCACGGCGTAACTGTTGGTGATGTGGTTGGGGCTGACGATGGGCGCAGGGAAGCCGTTCTGCAGCGTCAGCGAAGTGGGTGTCAGGCCCGGATTGGTCTGGGCCACGGCGAACGGCGGTTGGAAGCCGAGTTGCGTCGCCATCTGGCCGTACTGTCCCAGGTTGTAGTTAATGCCGTATCCGGCGCGGACCACCGTCTTGGCGCGCGGTTTCCATGCGATGCCCATCCGCGGCGCAAAATTGTTGCGGTCAGGCCGCAACAGGCCGTTGGGGAATCGCTTGCCGGTGATCGGGCCGGTCTGGCCGGGCTGGACAGGAGCTACAGCGCTGAAGTCGGGCGCCACGTCCAGGTTGACCTGCTGGCCGCTGGCTTCAGAAAACGGCAGGATGAATTCATAGCGCAGTCCCAGGTTCAACGTCAGGTTCTTGCCGGCGCGCCAGTTGTCCTGCATAAAAAGATCGAAAGAGTTGGAGCGGAAGCGATAATCCTCCGCGCCGAACTGTATGGAAGTTTCCTGCGCGAAGCCTGCTAGAAAATCCGCAAAAGGCTGGCCGGTGGCCGCGCCGGTGAAGATGAATGTTCCGCGCGCGTTGGCCGCGTTGCGGGTGTTCAGCATCTGGCGGCGGAAGTCGCCGCCCCAGGTCCACGAATGCTTGCCGTGCGTAAGGCTCATGGAATCGCTAACGCTGAAAGTCTGGTTGGTGCGGAACTGCGGCGTCAGGTCCTGCAGGCTGCTGAACTCCGGCGCAAAGCTCAGCGTTGGCAGGCCGAAGTCCGCCGGCAACTCGGAAACGCCGGTGATTCCCAACTGGCCTTCAATGTTGGTGCGGTTGGTGAAGTGGTTCAGGGTTTGCGAGCCGGCGCGGTTGTAGTTGAAGCGCAAAGAATTGATGAACAAACCCTTCACCGCGGAGTGGCCGAAGTTGAAGTTGTAATTGTGGATTGCCTGGTTGCCGCCCAGCCCGGGAAAGGGATTCAGGACGGTATTGCGAATGTTGTTGTAAACAAATCCGCCGTTGATGCTTTGCGACCAATGCGTCTTTTCTTTGTTCTTGTCAGCATTCTGTTGCTGCCGCTGTTGCTGCAGTTGCTGAGCGCGTATGCCAAAAGCGCCCAGCAAACCCTGGTCGGCGCCAAAGCTGTGATTGAAGCGGACGAACGCCGTGTCCGAATGACTGGGGCTGGCGGAGACAAAATGAAAGTTTCTGCTGGCTCCGGGGAGGTTGGGTTCCGGAATGAAATTCAGAATTTGGGCCGCAGCGGGATTGATGTTGGCGACCTGGAATGTCTGGAAGTTGCCGGAACGTTCGGCCAGCGTGGGCACGGTGGAGAAGACGTCGTAAGGATTGGTGCTGCGGCTGCCGCTATAACTGCCGAACAGGAACGTCTTGGTGCCGCCGTGGTAGATGTGGGGAATGTTCAGCGGTCCGCCCAGCGTGACGCCAAAGCGGTTCTGGTTGTAGTCGGCTTTGTCTTCCGACTGGCCGTTCAGCGAGTACGGCTTGGCGTCCAGAAGCGCGCCGCCGTAATTGAAGAAGATGGAGCCGTGCGGCTTGTTGACGTTGAAGCCGCGACCGCCGCGTCCACCGCGGCCGCCTCCTCCACCGGGGCCGCCACCCATAATGAAGACCATCGGCCCGCCGCCCATGCCTCCGCCGCCAAAGCCGCCTCCGCCGAGGATCTGGATGTTGGCGGTGGCGCCGCCAAAGTTAATGGCGCCGCTTCCGCCGCCCTGCTGCTGCAGTTGTTCGCGAAGATCGGAGATTCGGTCCTGCATCTCGCCCGGATCAAACATGTTCTGTTCGGCGCGCCCCATGGCTCCGGAGACGGCTACCGATTCGTTGCCGCCTTCCGCCGCCAGCCCTGCGTTGGGCAAGCCGGCCCCGGCCAGAGATGCCGCGTCAGTATTTGCGGAGGAGAATGCGCCGCCCAGATCGCCTCCACCGGATAGCGCCAGTTGCTGCATGCCCTGGCGACCCGCGGCGCTCATCTGCTGGGCAACTTGCTGTCCTTGCTCCTGCTGATCTTGTTTTTGCACGCGCGAAAGCAGGACCATGGCCAGGTCAGCTTTGCCGGTGCGGTTCTGCTCGTTGATGACGATCTCCTGGGTCACCGGAGCAAACGCCGAGAAGTCCGCCTTCACCACGTAACGGCCTTTGCCGCCGACGGAGATTTTGAAGCTGCCATCCACCTCCGTGGAGGTGATGTATCGCTTGCCGGTAAGAGTGTTGGCGGCGCTCACGCTTACGCCGGGAAGTGGAATGTTGCCGGACTTGACCGTGCCCGATATTTCACCGAACGCAGCGGACGGACTGGCTGGTGATGCTGCCTGCGCCGGCGATGGAGACGATGAAGGAGTCTGCGGTGCGGGTGGCGCAGGCTGTGGCGTCGGTGAAGATTGTGATGCGGGCGTTGGCCCAGGCTCTTGCGCAGCCACTCGCGCGGGCAGAAGCAAGAGCGCACATGCCAAGAGAACCGAAAAACCGTAAAACGACTGTTGGCGAATCTTCATCGTGATGGTTGATCTTGAGCTCTAGTTCTTGGGCGGACCCTCGCCTGCGGGCTTGTCTGCGTCCGGCTTTTTCTGCTGCGGCTGACTGCCTTCGCCGCCGATCACCATGGTCCGCATGCCGGGGCCTCTCACGTTCAACGTCTGCGGAACAAAGATGGAGTTCTTCAACTCGCCGCGTCCGAACACGAAGTCGCCAACCTTGATGTCCGGCAGGGTGATGCTTTCCCGGCCTTTCCGGAATGACGTGTTTTCGTCCACTTCAATGTCCTGGGTCTGGCCGTCAGGGCGGGCGATGGTCAGCTTGGTTTCATTGATGGCCTTGACTTCGCCGGCGATGAACTTCTTGCCCATGTCTTCGGCGTTGAATTGTTCGCCCGGTCCTCCGCGGCCGCCGGGTCCGCCGAACAGCATGCCTCCGCCGCCCTGGCGCATTCTTTCCATGGCCTCCGGCGGGACCACGCTCACCACCAGCGCCTGCATGGTTTGGTCTTTGAGTTCGCCGCGGGCAAAGACCAGGTCATCATTCTTGATTTCGCTCAACGCGATGGGCTGGCGCGCTTTGAGGACGCGCGTGCTGTCACCGACTTTCACTGTTACGGGACTGCCGCCAGTCAACGGCGCGACGACCAGCGAGTCCTTGCTGACCGACGTAACTTTCCCCACGACGTTCTCTCCGGGAGGAAGATTCCTGCGCCCGCCTTCCGGGCCTTGCGCCCGCGCGCCGGCAAGACCCAGACTGAGCAGCGTCGCCACTAGCAAGCTCTTTTTCGTCCTCATTTGCATATTCATTTTCATCCCAAATTTCCCCTATCAAAGTTCCTCGACGGGGGTTTGATCAGACCTAGAGTCACAAGCGGACTGCCGAAAACAAGACGGGCGTCAGTCTAACGGGCGTCAATCCAAAAGATAAGTTCCCACTCGGGCGACCAACCATGACTGCGAGTATAGCCAGCCTTCATCTCAGACTACGCGTTAAGAAGGATCAAGGATGTCAAAACCGCGTAAAAACTCGTCGCACGCGAATAGCTGGGTTTAGGGCTTTTTCTCCGTGGGCATGGCGTCCGCAGGGGCAGCCGCCCGGGCCACGGTGAGTTTGGCATTGGCCGTCCCAATCAACCCGGTGCTTTCGTCGCGGACCGCCAGCCGCAGGCGATAGCTGCCCGCCGGCAAGTCAAACGTCAACTGGCAGGGAAAGATGCTCTTCATCGCCCTGGTGTAGGTTTCCTGTTTCAAGGCGGCGTCCACGGTGTTGGACGCGGTCTTCACCAGCTTGCCTGTGTCCGAGTACGCCTGCACGGCGCAATCAACTTTGGCATGGTGCAGACCGTCACTGGGGACGTCAAAGCTGATGGCGTGAGGATCAACGCCGAAATTTACCATCACCTTGTTCTGCGTCGCGTCCGAGGGGGCGATCACGCCGGCCTTGAACGTCAGCGCCGTGGCCACCGGAGAATTCAGGTCCAGCGCCTGGCCCAAAATGATTGCTTGCTGTTTCTGGTTGTGTTCGGCGAAGGCCTTGGGGTCCACGGCGTAATATCCCAGCCGGTGGCGCAGCTTTACGCCGGGACGGTCCAACTTGACTTGGATCTTCCGGAACTTGCCGTTCCAATCTTTGTTATCAGGATAGTAAGCCAGAATGTAGTAGGTGGAACCGTCATCCATGCTGCGTCGCATAGCTCCGTCCAGGTCATTGCTATTGTAGAAAGCCTTGCCCCCAGTCCTTTCCGCAAGATCTTCCATGGTGCCGTGGGACTCTGTGACCACGGCTGATTCAGCGCTGAGGACTGAGCCCAGCCGCCCCGGCCGTGCGCCCACTGATCGCCCAAACTTGTCGCGGCCGGTGCTGGCGGCGCTGAACGTTGACGAAGTCCATAGTCCCCTGGCGTCAATGGGATAAACCGCCACCTGCGCATCAATCAACGCATCGGCCGTGGCGGCAACCTGTGAAGCGTAGTTGCGGGTGCCGGCCATGATGTCGCCAGTGAGTTCCGTGTTGGGATTGATGGTCAGAGGGAATGCCTCTGACACCCAAAGCAGGTTCTTGCGGCCAGGATATCCGGCCAGCAGCCGGGAAAGCGCCGTCAAGGCGTTCAGGGTAATGGCCATGCGGACGTCGGTCTGCACCGCCTCCTCTTCCTGCTCAAACTGCATGATGGATTGCACCATCTGCGCGGGAAGCGCCCCGGCGTCAACCGCGCCGGCTGGAAGAATCTCCTGCTCCGGGCCGCCCGTGGGGTTGGCCAGCAGCGGCGAGGTCCGGCTCTTGAGTTTGCTGATCACCTCTTTCAACACCGCCGGATCAGTGGTGAAGTCCTGCAGCAACGCCAGCCGTGTGCCCAGGGTGTACACCGCCACCGGCCGGCCTTCCGGCATTTTCTGCAGGAAGCGGATCATCTGGTCGCGCGCGTACACCTGGTTGGGCGTGAGGGTGTTCAACGCGTCCAGCAAAACGACGTTGAGCGCGTTGTTGGTGTTGTACGTGGGAGCGTTGGTGTAAACATTCTCCGGCAGCTTGACCGGCGCTGGCGCGGGCGCAGCATTGGCGGCCACGGGCGCGGGTTGCTGGAAGTTGAAGACGCGGACTTTTTGTTCCTTGCCGTCTTCCAGTACTCTGAAATCAGATGGCTTCAGGTCGGTGACCGGTTCGCCTTTCTTGTCCACGGCCACCACGTCCACCACCACCAGCCGGGTGACGGCCTTCAGCACCGTGGCGGATTCGTACACCGGAGCGGCGTTTTGCTTTTGCGCCGGAGCCGGGGTCTGTGCAGGCGCAGGCGACGGCGAAGCAGCCTGCGCGGGTGACGTCGCCTGTTGTTGTGGCGCAGTCCCTGCGGACTGAGCTTGATTGCCGGCGGACAGCAGCGGGACGACGAAGAGTGCAAGGAGATACGACCGCGCGCGAAGACTGGTCATGTGGGGAACTCCCGAATCAGTAGGATGGTATCAGGTTTCCGCTGTTTCGGATGCTAGTTTGTGGCGTTGCCTTTTGTAGATCTCAAGTAGTTTGTACTTATTCAGGTGATAGAAGCCTAGCCTGGAGAAATGACGTCAGCTGGAGGGTTGGATGCAAGCAGCCATGTCATATATTTCGGCAAAAACTGACTGCAAGCAGAAATATCGCGGATATTTTTTCTGGCACCTGGAGCGCAAGATGTTCGAACCAACTTAATGTCGGCCTGCGGCTGCGCGCTGCTCTATTCCAGGTTTCCCATTTCGGGAAGCGGGCTGCGTTTTCGCGCTGTTTTCATCTCCCGTTCGACAATCTTTAACATACATTTATTACCATGCATCGTTGATCGAAGATCGAAAAATGGTAGCAAGAATCTCAAGCATTCCGGAGAGGACAGCATGTTAGTGTTTCGCCGAATCTGGCTGTTTTTATGTTTTGTTGTCCTGGTAGCTCCGGCCGCGGTCTTCGCGCAGTGCGGCGTGGAGCGCTGGTCGGTCAAGACCGGGACTGATCCCGACGCAGGTCTGGTCAACCTGAATTCCTCCACCAACACCACGATTGTGGCCTTGCGAACGCCCGCAGCGCCCAATCCCATCCCCGCCAACAACCGGGTTGCCCCGTGGGAAACAACGCAGTGGGTGATTAACGCAACTCTGACTCTGTACAAACTGGAAAGCGATTCCGATTACCACCTGGTGTTGTCGGATGCGTCCGGAAACACCATGATTGTTGAGATTCCGTCGCCAACGTGCGTGGGAGCGGGTAGCCCGTTTTTCGCAGGGATACAGAACGCACGCGCTGAGTTCGATGCGAAGTTCACAGCGACGACGAGCTTCCAGACGGCGAACATTCCGGTGCAGATCAAAGGCGTGGGAATGTTCGACTTCCTGCACGGACAAACCGGCGTGGCCCCCAACGGAATGGAGCTGCATCCCGTGCTGGACGTCATCTTCAATCCTGGTAATCCCACGCCCAACTTCAGCCTGAGCTCCAGCCCAGCCAGCCTTTCAGTAAAACAAGGCACCGCAGGTACGGTGAGCGTCTCTACTTCGGCCCTGAACGGGTTCGCGTCTGCGATTTCGCTTTCCGTGTCAGGCTTACCCGCGGGCGTGACCGCAAGTTTCAG
>JBGPLR010000175.1:0-6668 GCA_041486545.1 Terriglobia bacterium | reverse complement strand
GGCACGCAAGACGGCCTCGCCCTTGAAATTGCAACAATGGCGTCGCTGCGCTCCACACCGCTGGCGAGAGGCGCATGGTCCCTCACTTTCTAGCTCCTGACGCAGCGGGCTCGGCACGCAAGACGGCCTCGCCCTTGAAATTGCAACAATGGCGTCGCTGCGCTCCACACCGCCGGCGACGATTCTTTTTTCAAGTAGGATCAGCTTCTGAATGTCGTCAAAATGGTGAACTGCCCGCGGTCGGTTTTGGAGCGAAGCGACCGGATAGCGCGGGCTATGTGCGGCGAGGGCCGACTTGCGCGCCCAGCCGTTTGCTGCAAGTGCTGAATTCGCGTAAGCGTTGAGACGCCCGCTGGCGGTTTTGGAGCGCAGTGACAAAAAAAGGAAGCCCCCGGAACATTTTGGCGTCTGCGGTGTCCGTAAATGATATCGAATGGCGGCTCTGCGTCCGGTCATTCGGGTTAGACTTTCGCTGAGGGTTCTCATGAAGAACTGCTGCCTGCTGCTGGCACTGTTGTTACCAATGCAATATCTGGCGACTGTTACCGGACAGATCCTGGATCGGGAAGGCAATCCCATTGCCGGCGCACTGGTTACCTACAAATACATCGGCATGGTTGATCGAGATGTCCGCGCAACCCCTGGCATGAGGTCGGAATCGCCGAAAATGCTCGAAAAGGGCGGCCGTACCTTCAAAGTCAAGACGAACAAGAAAGGCGCTTTCCTCCTGAACGGCCTGGACTACGGCGTCTACGACATTGAGATTACCGGCCCCGACGGCAGCCCGGTGTATTCCGGCCGGAAAACCGTTGGCGACAGTGGAGACGCTAATTCCCAAAATATTCTGAACGTGGATTTGTCAACGATAACCAGGCTGCCGGTAGATCCCGGAGGAGGCACCAACCTGGCGGCGGGCAAGAAAACGAAAGCACAGCTTGAACTGATCCGGCAGGAAAATGCCAATGCGGCCAAGATCAACCGCTTGATCGCAAGGTATCACGCCGCGCTGGAGATACAGGATTGGCTGACCGCGACCAGCTTGCTCCAGGAGCTCATCAAGCTGGACACCCACCGCTGGGAGTTCTACCAGAACCTGGGCAGGCTTCAGTCAAACCAGATGAATTACGCGGAAGCGGCCCAAACCTTCGCCAAGGGAGTGGAAGTGGCGGAAAAGCTCTTGGCGAACCCTGCCGATACCGATCGCGCCCTGACGAACGTTGGCGATCTACTGATGGCGGAGGCCGACTGTTACGACCGGATGGAGAAGGTCGATGAGGCGGTGGCCCTTTTTGACAAGGCCGCCACGATGTATCCGCACCCTTTCATGGCGCGCTATCGCGCATGCAATGCGCTGGCGAATAGGGGCAAAACTGACGCCGCGATTGAGAAGTGCAACCAGGCCATTGCTGACGATCCGGCGCAGTGGGAGCCTTATCAGGTTTTGGGTGGAATTTTCACGACCGCAGACAAGCCGAAAGACGCGCTGGAGGCCTACGGAAAAGGTGTGGCAGCAGCGCAAAAAAAGCTGGAACAGCAACCTGATTCCGGGCATACCAGGTTCGGGTTGGGGCAGATGCTGAACTCCCAAGGCAACCTGCTGGTGCAGCTTAAACAATACGATGGGGCCATTGGCATGTTCACACGCGCGGCGGAATCGTCCGCGTATCCGGCCATGCCTTATTTCAACCTGTGTGCCACATACTACAATGTGAGGCGCAGCCAGGACGCGCTGGCTGCCTGCGACCGCGCCATCTCGTCCGACCCCAGGATGCCTAACGCTTACTACATTAAGGCTGTGATCCTGTTTGGCCAGGGGCAGGTGGAACACGGGAAGTATGCGGTGCCTCCGGGCACCACTGAAGCGTTGGCTAAATACCTGGAGCTTGCGCCGTATGGAGAGCATGCCGGAACCGTGAAAGACATGATCGCCCAACTCAACAAGCCGGTTGAAACGTCCCGGTAGCCGTCGAAATAGGCGGGCCGCACCCATCATTATTCATGTCGCTGCGCTCCACACCGCCGGTGATCAGTGCATGCTCCGTGACTTTTGAGCTCCTGAAGCAGCTGACTCGGCGCGCAAGACGGCCTCGCCCTTGAAACTGCAATGGCGTCGCTGCGCTCCACAACGCCGGGCGAGCAGTGCATGCTCCGTGACTTTTGAGCTCCTGAAGCAGCGGGCTCGGCGCGCAAGACGGCCTCGCCCTTGAAATTGCGATGGCGTCGCTGCGCTCCACAACGCCGGCGATCATCGCCTATTACAACATCATCCGCTCCTGATGCTACGCCACTCGACGCCCGGACCGGTCGAGCGGCTTGACGCGAAAGATTGAGGGCGAGGCCGGCTTGCGTGCCGAGCCGTCTGCCACAGGCGCTGAAATCCGCTTAAGCGTGGAGAGGCCCGCTCGCGGTTTCGGAGCGAAGCGACAGGCTGAACGGGTACAATCAATGGTTTCCCAAAATTCCTGGCCGGAGCTGCGCGCGCCGGGGATGGAGTCTGAAAATCGAATGCTGCGTTACTTTACCGCCGGAGAATCGCACGGAGAGACCCTGGTGGCCTTCCTTTCCGGAATGCCTGCCGGACTCGCCGTGGACCTGCGTTTTGTTGACCGCGAACTGTGGCGGAGGCAGCAGGGGTTCGGGCGCGGCGGACGGATGAAGATCGAAAAAGACGCAGCGCACATCGTCTCCGGCGTGCGCGATGGCAAGACCATTGGCTCGCCTATCGCCATGCTGCTGGCCAACAACGACTGGAAGAACTGGGAAGAGTCGCTGCCCGTGGGCCCGGGCGATCCGGAGAAGCACAAGCGCGTGGCGTCGCCGCGTCCCGGGCATGCTGATCTGGCCGGCGCGCTCAAGTACAACTTCCCGGAAGCGCGTTACGTTCTGGAGCGGGCGTCAGCCCGGGAGTCCGCAGCGCGCGTTGCGGTTGGGGCCATTGCCAAACAGTTTCTGCACGAGCTGGGCATTGAAGTCTTGAGCCACGTGATTGCCGTGGGCAAAGCTGCGCTGGAGAACGCTGAAGTTGAATGGGAGAAACTCAAGGCGCTGCACGCCAAAGACGACGTCCTGCTCAACTGCGCTGACCCGCAGGCTGAAGCCCGCATGAAAGCTGAAGTGGACCAGGCGCTGCGCACGGGCGACTCCGTTGGCGGCGTGTTTGAAGTGGTGGCGCACAACGTTCCTCCGGGGCTGGGCACATACGCGCAATGGGACGAACGCCTGGATGGTCTGCTGGCGCAAGCCGTCATGTCATTGCAGGCGGTGAAGGCCGTGGAGGTCGGGACCGGAGTTGGTTCGGCGCTTTCGTTTGGCTCCACCGTGCATGACGAAATCGGCTACGCGAAGCAAGGCGTGTCCAGCGGCTTTACCGGATTTACCCGCGCGTCCAATCACGCCGGCGGCATTGAAGGCGGCATTTCCAACGGGGAGGACATTCTGCTCCGCGGATACTTGAAGCCGATTTCAACGTTGCGGCGCCCGCTGGGCTCAGTGGACTTTACCACCCGTGAGCCGGTCAAAGCCGCGTATGAACGTTCCGACGTGTGCGTGGTCCCGGCGGCGGGCGTGGCTGCGGAAGCCATGGTAGCGTTGACGCTGGCGCGCTGCGCGCTGGAGAAGTTCGGCGGAGATTCCATGCTGGAGACGCTCCGCAATTTTGCAGGCTACAAACAACAACTACAGAAATTCTGACAACGGACAAATGATCTATCCCATTGTGTTGTACGGCGAACCGGTGCTGGAGACGCCGGCGCAGACGGTCACCGAATTTGGCGGCGAACTCAAGAAGCTGGTCGAGGACATGTTTGAGTCCATGTATGCAGCGCATGGCGTGGGGCTGGCCGCGCCGCAAATCGGCATCAGCAAGCGCATCGCGGTGATTGATGTGACCTTTCAGGAAGACCCCAAGGCCAAACTGGTGCTGGTGAACCCGGAGATCATCAAGGCGCAAGGCAAACAACGCAGCAGCGAAGGCTGCCTCAGCCTGCCCGAGTTCCGCGAAGACGTGACCCGCGCCAACGTGGTGACGGTGCGCGCGCAGGACGTGGAGGGCAACTGGTTTGAGCACACCGGAGAAGAGCTGCTGGCCCGCGCCCTGCTGCATGAGACTGAGCATCTCCACGGCAAGCTGTACATCAGCCACATCAGCGCGCTCAAGCGGGACATTATGAAGCGCAAGATCAAAAAGCTGGTGCGCGCCGGCGACTGGAAGTAAGCGATGAACGTTGTCTTTTGCGGAACGCCGCAGTTCGCCGTGCCCTCTTTGGAACGGCTGGTGGCTGCCGGGTTCCACGTGCAACTGGTCGTGACCCAGCCGGACCGTCCGCAAGGCCGCGGCATGGAACTCACTGCGCCGCCGGTCAAGCAATCCGCGGTCAAGCTCGGGCTGCCGGTCGTCCAGCCGGAGAAAATCAAAAACAATCAGGAATTTCGCGACCAACTCATCCGCCTGCGTCCTGACGCGATCATCGTGGTGGGCTACGGACGCATCATTCCGCCGTGGATGCTGGAGCTTCCGCAGCGCGGCAACATCAACGTGCATGGCTCGTTGCTGCCCAAGTATCGCGGGGCCGCGCCGATTCAATGGGCCATCGCCAACGGGGAGACCGTGACCGGCGTTACCACCATGCTGCTGGACCAAGGCCTGGACACCGGCGCCGTCTTACTTCAACGGGAGATGGCGATCTTGCATGACGACACGTCGGTCACGCTGGCACCGCGCATGGCGGCGATTGGCGCGGACCTTCTGGTGGAGACGCTGCGCGGCCTGGAGCAGGGAACGGTGCATCCTGTGCCACAGGACAACGCGCGTTCCTCGCTGGCGCCGATTCTTAAAAAAGGAGACGGCCAGATTGACTTCAATCGCACTGCTGCGGAAATCTGTAATCGCCTGCGCGGATTTCAGCCCTGGCCCGGGGCCTACACGCAGTTTCGCGGCAAGAACCTCAAGGTCATCGCCGCGCAACCCGCGCAAGAACAGAACAACTTGTCACCTGGAGAATTGCTGAGCAGCGGCGGCAAGCTCTTCGCCGGATGCGGCGCTGGGACTTCTCTCGAATTGCTGCAACTCCAGCTTGAGGGGAAGAAAGCTGTCTCTGCGCACGACTTTTCTCTGGGACAGCGGCCCGCGCCCGGCGAGCGTTTGGGATAGCCATGGCCGTTTCTCCTGCCCGCGCTGCCGCGTTTGAAATCCTGCTGCGTGTGGAGCGCGAATCGGCGTACGCGGTTGAGCTGCTCCATTCTGCATCGGTGAGCGCACTTTCTCCCGCCGACCGAAATCTGACCATGGACATTGTGATGGGCGTACTGCGCTGGCAGCCGGTGCTGGATGCGTCGTTCGCTCCGTTCATTTCTTCTTCGCTCGCCAGACTGGATCTTGAAGTGCTCGTTGCACTGCGCATGGGCGCGTATCAACTGGCTCGCCTGACCCGCATGCCGGCGCACGCCGTAGTGAACGAGACGGTGGAGCTGGTGAAGCTGGCGAGAAAGAGGTCGGCGGCGGGGATGGTCAACGCCGTTATGCGCAAGATCAAGCCGAACCCTGATCCGTATGTTTCGAGCTTGCACGGTGTGGAGTATTTGTCCACTGCGTTGGCGCACCCGAAATGGCTTGCCGAAAGATGGATAGAAAACTTCGGCTACGGCCGCGCCGACCTGATCTGCAGTTTTGACCAGCAAATTCCCGCCACGGCCGTGCGCCTCAGCCGTGCCGCGGACGAACTTGAGTTGCGCAGCCAGGGCGTTCAGCTTGCTCCCGGCAGGCTGATGAACAGCGCTCGCGTCGTAGTCGAAGGTGACGTGACCAAGACCGATCTCTTCCGCAACGGCGGCGTTGCCATTCAGGACGAGGGTTCGCAACTTGTCGCCGCGCTGATGGGCAACGGCAACGCGCGGCTGGTGTTTGATTGCTGCGCCGCGCCCGGCGGCAAGACCGCAGCTCTCGCCGCACGTATGCCGCAAGCAACAATCGTGGCTGCGGAACTGCATCCGCACCGCGCGCGCCTGCTGCGCAAAATGGTCCCGCAGGAAAACGTGCTGGTGGTCACGGCGGACGCGCTGCACCTGCCATTCCGCGGCCCATTTGATCGCGTGCTGGCCGATGTCCCCTGTTCCGGAACCGGCACGCTGGCGCGCAACCCGGAGATCAAGTGGCGGCTCAAGCCGGAAGACCTCAGCGATCTTCATGCGCGGCAGCAGGCAATCCTCACGTCTGCTCTGCACCAGCTCGCGCCCGGCGGACGTCTGGTTTATTCCACCTGTTCGCTTGAACCAGAAGAGAATGAACAGGTGGTCGCCGCGTGCCTGCAAGATCATCACGAATTCCGCTTGATTCCAGTCCGTCAAGAATTGTTCAAACTGCAATTGGCTGGCGAACTTGTCTGGAAGAACATTGATCAGCTGGTGAACGGCGATTTTCTGCGGACGCTTCCCGGCGTCCAGCCGTGCGACGGTTTTTTCGCGGCGATCTTTGAAAAGTATTAACGAAAAGGATTAACCACAAAGGTCACGAAGGAACACAAAAGATTGGTAATTGGGTAATTTGGTAATTGAGTAATTGTGAGATCGTCTTATGACGTTGGTTCTTGGTTTTCCAATTACACAATTACCAGATTACTCACTTACCAAATTCTCTGTGTCCCTCTGTGCCCTCTGTGGTAAAGCCCTACTTC
>JBGPLR010000174.1:0-6711 GCA_041486545.1 Terriglobia bacterium | reverse complement strand
GCTCCGCGCCCATGCATCTGCGTTTTCGCGGTTCGGCAGGGCAGAGCTTTGGCGCTTTCCTCATCGCCGGACTGACCTTTTACTTGTCGGGCGAAGCCAATGACTACGTAGGCAAAGGCCTGAGCGGCGGCAACATTGCCATTGATTCCGGGGCAGAAGCTTCTTTGCGCGGTGACGTTCTGGCCGGCAATACAGTGCTGTATGGGGCCACGTCGGGAGAACTGTACATTGCCGGACGCGCCGGCGAACGCTTTGCCGTACGCAACAGCGGCGCGCTGGCCGTGGTGGAAGGACTGGGCGACCACGGCTGCGAATACATGACCGGCGGCGTGGTGCTGGTGCTGGGCGATACCGGAACCAACTTCGGCTCGGGGATGACCGGCGGCCTGGCCTACCTGCCCGCCGACCTGGCGGCTGAGCGAAATTGCAATCTGGATTTTGTGCGGCTGGAGTCTTGCTCCGCGGCGGAGGAATGGGCTTTGCGCCAGGTACTGATTCGCCATAGCCTGCTCACCGGGAGTCCGCGGGCCGCGCTACTACTCAATTCCGGACCACGGCTGCCGTTGGTCCGCGTGCAGCCTGTTCATTTGCCATGCACCGTGGAACAAACCTGGGCGCCGATCTTGGGACGATTGCACATCACGCTATCTCATCCGACCCACACGCTGCCTGACGTGGCCCCGTGGCAACCGTGGACCAGCCTAGTCGTCGTCCGCCCAGTGACTACCGCGGTATGGGAAGCCGATTACGACGCGTACATGCCCAACTGCTAATTTAACTTCTGCTGGTGGAAGCAGCGCGATTGGTCAGAACGAGGGTACCTGCTGCGGGTTCTTGGCGGGCTGCTGCCCGCTTTTCGCGGTGTCGGCCGCCGGCTGTTGTGCGGCGGCAGCTTCGGCGGCGGCCTTGGCATCCAGAATGCGCGTCTGCTGGTAGGTGTATGTAATCCGGTGGATGATGGTGATGGTGGAAACCACGGCCAGCACCCACAGCACCGGGGCCATGGCATGCCAGCGGGCAAACAGCGCTCCGATAATCACCAGCACCACGCGCTCCGGACGCTCCATGAATCCGACTTTGCAGTAGCCAATCAGCGACTCCGCCCGCGCCCGCGTATAGCTGACCATCACCGAACTGACCATGACAAAAGCCACCAATAGCAGGTAGAAGAAGCGGCCGGCGCGCGCGTAGTACACCAGGAGCCCGAAGAACAGCGCCACGTCACTGTAGCGGTCAATCACCGAATCAAAAAACGCGCCGAAGGTGGTGACTTGCCCGGTGGCCCGGGCCACGCGACCATCCACCATGTCAAAGATTCCGGCGCCGATGATCACCAGCCCGGCGTAGAGAAACATGCGCGGGGTGTTGCCGGCGTTGGCGTAACCGAACAAAGTTGCCGCGATGATGTTGATGACCAGCCCGATGAAGGTGAGCACGTTGGGCGAAATCTTGGTCAGCGCCAAGCCGCGCACGATCGCGTGCAACAGCACGCGGCAGGCTCGTCCAAAGGCCCCGGTCCAGGTCATTGTTCCTCGTCGTGGATGGTGGTGAGTTTCAGAATCTCTAATTCGCGTTTCCCGTTGGGAGTGATCACCAGCGCGGTGTCGCCCACTTTCTTGCCCATCAAGGATTTGCCGATAGGCGAGGTGGCCGAAATCAGCCCTTTGGAAACGTCCGACTCCTCGCTGGTCACCAGCGTGTACTCGATTTCTTCGTCCTTGGTGGAATCAAACACCCGGATCTTCGACCCGAAAGCCACACGGTCGCGAGGAATGTTGGCCAAGTTCACCAGCGCCAGTTCACTCATACGCTTCTTGAGCCGGCCCAGGCGGGCATTCACTATGTCCTGGCGTTGTTTGGCCATGTGGTATTCGGCATTCTCGCTGAGATCACCCATGGCCACGGCTTTTTTGATCTCTTTGGGAAGATCGTGCGTTAGTTCGTGCTCCAGGGCGCGAATCTCTTCTTCCAGCTTCTTTTTGATATGCTCTGGCATGGTTCGGGAGAATCGCTCCTGCGCCGGCCGCCTCCGCCGGACCTGTGAAAAAAGTAATTATAACCCTTTCCCCGTGAATGCGTTGCCTGCCCAAGGGGAGTGCAGAGTTGTCAAATTTATGGCAGGCCTTGGGGTCAGACCGGGCCAAAGTTGCGTAAAGCTCCTAAAAAGTTTATAATCTATATTGTCCAAGCTTCTTCCCCACAAAGGATTTTCCCATCCAGGTGTCATCATGAATTTGATGAGTTTCCAAGTCGGCGACAAGGTTGTCTATCCCAATCATGGTGTAGGCGTGATCGAACAGATCAGCAGCCGGACCATCGGCCTGAACGTCCAGAAGTTTTACATGCTTAAGATCATGGCCAGCAGCTTGAAGGTGGAAGTCCCTTTTAATAACGTGGCCACGGTAGGACTGCGCCCGGTGGTCAAGAACGGCGAAATTACAAAAATACTCAACTTCCTCACCGACGGGGAGTGTGACAACCACCAGGACTGGAAGTACCGCTTCAAGGAAAACTCCGACAAAATGCGCACCGGCTCCCTGCTGGAAGTGGCCATTGTGCTCAAAAGCCTGCTGATTCTGGGCAAAGAAAAAGCCCTCTCCTTCCGCGAAAAGAAGATGCTGGATCGCGCTCGCTACCTGCTGGTAACCGAGTTGGCGATGGTCAAGAAAGCGGAAGAGCCTGAGATTGAAGACCTGCTCAACAAAGCTCTGGCCAAAAGCAAGCTGAAATTCCCTGAAGTTACGGCCGACGCGTAAGCTTTTCAGGGGCTAAAGCCCAATCAATTTTGAAGCATTTCCGGCTGGGCTGAAGCCCGCCCTGATACCTACAGAAGGCTGAAGCCAATACTTCCCTTCGCTCTTCAGTGCGATTCTCACGAAAGTCTTACTCCTTCTCTATTTCCTTTTCAAATCCAGAACAGAAACAAAAGTCTTCCCCGCCGCAGCGTACTTTTCCAGCAGGACGCGCGTGGCTTCCACGGTGTAGCTGCGGTCAGCGCCGAAGCCGAGATGGCCGCCGTCGTGAAGCAAAACAATCTCACTCTGTTTGCGGCGGCGCGAGTCAATCTGCCGTGTCACGTTCCGGACGATGGCGTCTGAGGACTTGGCGCTCCAGTCATAACCGGTCACCGACCACATAACCGGCTCCAGGCCCAACTTCCTCGCAGCACGCAAAACGTTAGGCCGGCGGCCTCCGAACGGCGGACGAAACAGGGGCGCGGGGGCTCCGATAGCGTCTTCCAGGGCTTTGCGGCAATCGCCAAGTTCCTGGCGCAGGGGCGCGGCGGAAACAAAGATCAGGTTGGGATGGCTGTCAGTATGGTTGCCGATGGCGTGCCCCGCAGCCTGGATGGCGCGCGCGATGTCCGGCCGCTGGCGGACATACTTGCCGATCAGAAAGAAAGTTGCGCGGGCGTTGTGTTGGGCGAGCACGTCCAGCAGGCGAAGCGTATGAGGATCGTTGGGGCCGTCGTCATAGGTCAGTGCGAGCTGGCTGGGGTCGCTGCCGTGGGTGACCGTCCGGCCGTAAAGCTGCGGACCGGGCGCCATAGAGGCGTATCCGGCGTAGCTGGCGGCAGCGGCGGCGGTTACGAGTGTGGTGATAAGGCCGAGCATGAAGTTAAATTGTAATTCCCGTCACAAGGAGGCAGTCCACTGCAACTACGAACGCACACCCCACGAAGTGTCGTCCCGAACCCCGGCCGCGAGCCTTGGTGAGCAGGCGGAGCGTGAGGGATCGGCTCCGCTACCGCTTGCCCCACTGGCGTTTTGGACGTTCAGAGGCTCACTCCAAGGAACGGCAGCGGAGCAGATTCCTCAGCCTTCGCCAACGAATTCGCAAAACTGCGCCTGAAGTGGCTTCGGCTTCGGAATGACAATTCCCGTTTCCCACAGGCGTTACTCATCGGGCAATTGCCAGCCGCCGTCCCGCCATTTATTCTGCCAGACAGGCGTACTTGCTGCGGACGTTTTTCGCCAAGGACGCTGTTCACAAAGAACGTCGCTCACGAAGAACGTCGCTCACAAAGATCATGGCCAAGCTTTTTGAACCGCCCCGTTATATCGCCGTGGAAGGCCCCATCCGGGTGGGGAAGAGCACTCTGGCCAATGTGATCGCCGACCGGCTGAACGCGCAGCGGGTGATCGAGCCGGAAGACAATCCTTTCCTCCGCCAATTCTACGAAGCCAAGCCGGGCGCGGCGTTCCAGGCGCAGTTCGCGTTCATGATCCGGCGCTTTGAGCAGTTGAAGCCGCTGGAAGTGGGGCCGCAATCGCACAAAGCGGTCGTCGCCGACTACATCTTTGAAAAAGACAAGATTTTCGCCTACATCAACCTGACCGACCAGGAACTGGAAGTCTACAACCGCTATTACCAGCACTTCCGCGAGCAGCTTCCCGTGCCCGACCTGGTGATTTACCTGCAGGCGTCGCCTGAAGTGCTCAAAAAACGTCTGCGCAAGAAGAACGTTCCCGGCGAATCCGCCGTGAGCGACGCCTACCTGGAAGAAGTGGTCAAAGCCTACGAGCACTTCTTTTTTCATTACACGTCGTCTGACCTGCTGGTGGTGAACACCAACGACATTGATTTCGTAGAGCGCCACACCGACCTGCAAGAGCTGCTGCGCCGCGTGAGCGAGCCGATTCGAGGGACACAGTACTTCTTGCCGCTGGGGTCTCAAGGGAACCGGGAAGTTTAAGCAGATGCAAGCCATCACGGTCACTTACCAGATTGACAGAGCGGATTACTGCGAATCCAATGCGGTCTTGATGTCTCATGTTCTTCCTCGCGTCCGATGGGAAACGTGGGGTCTGTGGGCCGCGGCTGTGTTGCTGCTGTTCATGCCCCTGACATATCGAAACACCTCCGATGATTGGATCTACCCCGTGGTTGTGATTCCGTTCGCCATAGCTCCGGTGTACATCGGATTGATGTATTTTTCACCTAGATTCACCGCTTGGCTCAGCTACCGATCTACTTGCCTGGCAAATGAGTCCTTTACGGCCACATTCTCGTCCGAACGTGTGACAGTGCAAGGCAAGCACACCACTTGGCAGTTTGATTGGAAGGCTTTCAAGCTGGTGGTGAACTCGCGCCGTATCTTCTTGTTTTATGACGGGACAGTCATGTTCATTTTTGCCAAGCGCTATTTTGCTCCGGAACAGGCTGATGCGCTTCGGAATCTCATCCAGGAGTGCTGGAAGTCTGGGGCGCCGGAGATGAAGTGATTCGCTTTTTTAGCAAAACGGTATTTCTTCTGGCCCTGGTCCTGCTATTGGGCTGTTCAGCGGCTACCAGACTGGACGGCATGATCCTGGATCAGAATAAGCAGCCCATTGAAGGCGCAACGATAGTGTTGGATGTGGAAGGGCGCCACGGTGAGACCCTGTCGAAAGGCGATGGCATTTACAACCTTCGGATGAACCACCCTCCAGGCCCACGCTGGGTCACGGTTTCCAAGCCCGGCTATAAGACAGTTCGCAAGAAGCTGCGCGGCGGGGTTGAAGTGCACCTCAACGTAGTATTGAAACCAGAAGCCGGCCGTTAAGGCCCCCAGCTTGGCGGGCTCTATATAATCCAATGTGATGTCGCTCCCCACGCAGTTGCAAAAAGCGATCAACGCGGTCCTTAATTCGCCCGGCGCGACTGAACTGTCATTGCGCCGCGTTGTCCTGGAGCTGGCGCGCTCGGGCGAAGGACATGCTTCCCTCGATCTTCCCCACGCCCTGCCCCCCCACGCCCTGCCCAAGGACATGCTCGAAGCCCTGCGGGAATTTGTGGACAAGATCGCCGAGCGGCCCTGGACCATCAACGACGACGACTTCGCGCGGCTGCGTGCTGCCGGATATTCGGACGACCAGCTCTACGAAGTGACGCTCGCCTGCGCCCTGGGCGCGGGCCTGCAGCGCTTTGACGCCGGTCTGCGCGCCCTGGGAGCCAATCCCTGATACGTCTTAAGCAGCTTGCGCAACCCCACGGCTTCCTGCAGAAGCTGTGCTTTCTGGTGATGCGCGCGGCAGCCGGGAGCGTGCCCGGTCCGATTCTGACTTTGTCCTACCGGCGCGACTTTTGCGGCAAATACCTGGCGCGCTGCTACCAGCAGGGGCTGCGTCAGGCACGAGAATGGTCGGTGAGCGAAATCGAGTTGTTCGCTGCTTTCGTCTCCAGCTTGAACCGCTGCCGTTTTTGAACTGCAAGCCATGCCGCGGTCGCGGCACATGCTATGGGACGCGGGCCGGCAAAGTTGAATGCTGCGGCGGAGCAAGTCCAAACCGTGCTTGCCGACTGGCGGACCGCCCGCGTCAGCCCTCGGGTAAGAGGCGCGCTGGAGTTCCTGGAAAAGCTGACGCTCACTCCGCGCGAAACCGGCCCGGCCGATGCGTCCGCCGCGCGCGCTGCGGGCATCACCGACAGCGCCCTGCGGGAAGTCATCTACGTTTGCTTTCTGCTCTCCACCATGGACCGCCTGGCCGACGCCTTCAACTTTCCAGTCCCTGAACCGTCGGCGCTCAAGCGGGCCGCGCGGATTGCCGTTCGCTGGGGCTACCGCTGGATGAGCGTTTAGGGGGCCCGCCCCACCCCTCCCTGTTCATCCCAAAGTCTAAAGGACTTACGCGACGCATCCCAATTTGGCGCGGGTTTTGAGGTGAACCCCTCGGGTGAGACAGTTTAGGATTGACACAGGTGTGATTTTTATGGGTGAACCCCAGTGGT
>JBGPLR010000173.1:0-6741 GCA_041486545.1 Terriglobia bacterium | reverse complement strand
CACGGGCTTCTTCGCCTTGCTGGCGTCTTTGATGACCGTCACGGCTTTTTGCACGTCCGGCTGCGATAGCCATATGGCTTCTTCTGCCGTGGGCTCTTCGCCTCCAGATGTGCTCTCGGGGCCCCCGCGCTCGCCGGCCATGACGCGACGCAGAATTTCAAATCGCTTGAGCTTGCGCGTACTGGTGCGAGGCAGGGGATCAAGCCACAAGTCAAAACTCAAGATCCGTTTGGTGCTGGGCATTTCGGCGGATAGATTTTCCACGTCAAAGCGGATGACCTCATGGGAGTTGACGATCTTTTTTTCTCGCAGCACGTCAAAATCCGGCACGATCACCGCGTGCAGGCGCTCAGAAAACGGCTCGCCCGGCCGGCTCACCAGCCCCATCACGCAGATCTCTTTGATAAAAGGAGAATGCAGGTAGTGGTTCTCCAGTTCTTCGGGATAAATGTTCTTGCCGGAGCTGAGGACGATGACTTCCTTTTTGCGTCCGGTAATAAAGAGGACGCCGCGCCGGTCCAGGTAGCCCAGGTCGCCGGAGTACAGCCAGCCGTTGCGGATGGTCTCGCTGGTCGCGTCCGCACGGTTGTAATAGCCTTTCATTACAATATCGCCGCCGATGATCACCTCGCCGACGGGAAACGGCAGGCCTTCCGCGGGCTGCGGATCAACGATCTTGACTTCCACGTACTGGAGCGCCTGGCCGACTGAGCCCATCACGCCGCCTTTGGGCCGGGTGACGGTAGCGGCGCCGCTGCACTCGGTGAGGCCGTAGGCTTGCAGCACGGTGAAGCCGAGTTTTTCCAGATCGCGGCCTACGGTGGCGTCAAACGCCGAGCCGCCAGTGACGAAGTAGCGCATCTTCGGACCTAACAGCCGGTGGACTTTGCCGAAGAACAGTCTCCCCAGGTTGATGCCAATCAAGTTCAGGCCGATGGCCCGGCTGGCTGCGGAGATATTCATAAGCGCGCGGAAAGCCACACGCGCGGCCCACGGACGTTTTTTGACTTCCTGCATCACGCGCTCATGGATCAGGTAGAAGAACTGGGGGACGCAGGCAAAGAGCGTGATGTTGCGTTCACTCAGCGCGCGCAGCAGGTCAGTGGTGTTCAGCTCTTCCAGATACACCACGCGCGCGCCCACAGCGTAAGGAAGCAGCAGGTTGGCCATCTGCGCCAGGGCGTGGAAGAGCGGCAGCACTCCCAGAATCGCGTCTTTTTCAGTAACCGCGATGGTGCTGAACACGGACTTGGCTTCGGCCAGCAGGTTGCCGTGGGTCAGCATGACGCCTTTGGGGTCAGAGGTGGTGCCGGACGTGTACAAGATCACCGCCAGATCGCTTTCCTGAATGGCGGCGGGAGTGAAGTCTCCGGGGCCGGCGGCGAACATGCTCAGCAAATTGGAGTAGCGGCCTTCGCCGGAACCGTCAATCATCACCACGCGGACCAGCGTCTGGTCTACGGCCTCTTCGACGACGGGCAGGTTTCTGGAGTCAGTAAAAATCACGGACGCGCCGCAGTCCCACAGCAACTTGTTGACCTGGTGCGCGTTGAACGCCGTATCCAGCGGAACAGCTACGGCTCCGGCGGACATGATGCCCAGGTAGGCTGAGACCCAGAGCGGCCCGTTGACGGCCATGATAGCGCAGCGCACGCCGGAGGACATGCCGGATTCGCGCAGCCAGCGGCCCGCCGACTCAGACTGTCGGCGCAACTCGGCGTAACTGAGGCTCTCTACTGCGCCTGACGTCCGCTGCAACTCCGTGGCGACGCGGTCAGGGAACTTTTCTGCGGATTGGAGAAAACCACTATAAAAGCCATGCATGGCGAAATTTAGCTGTGCTCGGGGGTAGGTCTTGGGCTTAACCGCATCTTACCTGCGCAGGCGCAAGAGGACAAGAGTCTGCAAGATCGCAGTTATCATCTAAAGATACAGGGCTACTGTGATGGCATGGAACGTCGGGGCCCGGGGACCGTTTAATCGAATGGAACTGTCTTTGTCTTTTTTGCGTGCTGCGCCATTCTGGCGGATTGCGGTTGTGTCTTTCGGCCTGACCTGCGCGGCCGTCGCCGCGGACACCGGGCCCGCCGCGTTGGTGAAAGCCGGCCACTTCAGGCAGGCGCGGGTGATTCTGGAAGCTCGCGTCGCCGAGAACCCCAAGGACGCGGACTCGCTGGTCTTGCTGGCCCGTGTGCGGCTGGCGTACGAAGATCATGAGGAAGCCGCCCGGCTGCTGCAGCAAGCGCTGGCCGCCCAACCCGCGAATTCCGACGCGCACGTTTACCTGGCGGAAACCTACAGCATGAAGGTGGACCACGCCGGCGTTTTTGAGAAGCCGGGCCTGGCCAGGAAGATCAAGAGCGAGTCCGAGCGGGCGCTGGCGATCAATCCGGACAATATCAACGCGCTGGAAACACTGCTGGAGTTTCACATGGAAGCTCCCGGGATTGTCGGCGGCGACAAAGGCAAGACGCATGAACTGGCCGCGCGCATCGGCGGGCTGGACGCCGTCCGCGGGAATTTTGCCAAAGCGGAAATTGCCGCCAGAGCAAAACACTTTGACGATCAGGAAAAGTTCCTGCTCCAGGCCGTGGCCGCCGATCCGCGATCCTATGACGCGCTGGTGGAGGTGGCCGGGCTGTATCTCAAAGAGCGTTGCCTCGACTACAGCAAAGCCGCCGACTACGCGGGCAAAGCGATTGCCGTGGATCCCGGCCGCACGCGGGGCTACTCGATTCTGGCGCATGCTTACGCCGCACAAGAGCAGTGGACTGAGCTGGAGCAGACTCTGGCGACGGCGGAAAAAGAAGTCCCGGACGATCTCTCGCCCTATTTTGCCGCGGGCCAGGCGCTGCTACACAGTGGCAGGGAGCCGGCGCGCGCAGAAACCTACTTCCGCAAATACCTAGCGCAAGAGCCGGAAGGCGAAGCGCCCACGCTGGCCGAGGCCCACTGGCATCTGGGGCTCGCGCTGGAAAAGCAAGGGCGCAAGCAGGAAGCCATCCGGGAAATCCAGACCGCGCTGAAGATGAAGCCCGGACTCAAAGAAGCGCAGAAAGATTTGAAGCGGCTGAAGGGTTAGAATGCTGCGCGACGAGGCGGCGATGCTCTATACCGTGTTTGTTGACGACAATTATCACTACATGGATGAAAGTGAGCGTTACAAGGCGGGGGAGTTCGCCGACTGCGCCTCGGCGGTGGCCGCCTGCAAGCGCATTGTGGACGAGTTTCTTGCCACCTGCAGCTCGGACAATGGTGAAGATGAAATCCTCAAGCAGTACCTTCTTTTTGGCGAGGACCCCTGGATCAGCAGCGATGACCGCGAGTGCAGGTTCTCCGCCTGGGACTATGCGCGGGAACGTGCGAAAGAACTTGCCCGCAACAAATAAGAATGCGGCAATGGTCAGGCCGCTGACGTTGTCCGCGATGTCCGGGCCATCACCAGGAAAAGGTCTAGAGCGGTTCTCGAGTCGCTGTGTTCCAAACAACCTTTACCTCAGCGGCTGAAAGCCGCTAATGTGCAGGCTGGTTAGCGCAGGCATAAAATGCCTGCTCCACCCTGTGCGGGATACACCAACTGTGGAACCGCGCTAGAATGTCGCGCGCATGACGATGCAGGAGTCCAACTTCATCCTGACCACTTCTGACGGTGTTGAGATATTCGTCTATCGCTGGCTGCCGGCTTCGGCGGCAAAGGCTGTAGTGCAGATCGTCCACGGGATGGCGGAACATGCGGGCCGCTACGCCCGCTTGGCTCAGGTGCTGACTTCCGCAGGCTACGCCGTTTACGCCGGCGATTTGCGCGGGCACGGCCGGACGGCAAAAACTCCAGAAGATGTGGGGCTCTTTGCCGAACGCGACGGCTGGCGCAAATGCCAGGACGACCTGTGGCAACTCAAACGGCGCATCGCCGTTGAACATCCGCAGATTCCGATTGTCATGGTCGGCCACTCCATGGGCTCCACTCTGGTCCGCCAATTCATCGCCGAACATGGTGACGCGCTGGCCGGCGCGATGCTTTCCGGCAGCAGCGGCCAGCCCACGCCGCTCGCGCTGGCCGGGAGACTCATTACCCGGCTGGAACGCCTGCGTCTGGGCCGGCGGGGGACCAGCGCGCTGGTGCAGTCGCTGACCTTTGATGCTTTCAACAAAAGGTTTGAGCCGGCGCGCACCAAGTTCGATTGGCTCTCCCGCGATCCGGCGGAAGTGGACAAGTACATTGCCGATCCGCTGTGCGGCTTTGCTGCGCGCATCCAGTTGTGGATTGATCTGCTGGACGCCTGGGCCAAGATCGCCAAGCCGTCAAACATGGCGCGGACGCCAAAAGACCTTCCGGTTTACGTGATCTCAGGTACGCATGACCCGGCCAGCGCGGGAACCAGAACACTGGAGCCGATGCTGGCGGCGTATCGTGCCGCAGGTCTCAAGAACCTTTCGCACAAGTTCTATGCTGAAGCCAGACATGAGCTGTTGAATGAGACGAATCGGGACGAGGTGACGCGGGATTTGATGGCGTGGATGGGGCGCCTCGTCTGATCAGAATGAAAGGATAAATCGCGAGCGCTCCGCGGCAAGCCGGGACAGGTCTCCGTGATCGGAAAAGCAGATTCCTCGGCTTCGGCTCGGAATGACAATATTGCCTTAAGAATGCGGCGACGTTGGGGTTTCCCTAGCACGCTTTTGCGCAGGCGGGGGCACCTGCGGTCCATGTTTCACTTCTTTTTCCCCAGCATTTAAGTTTCACGAACATTCGCACCGGCAGGAGTGCCGGTGCCACACGATCCTTGAGAACCGGCGAGGGCGTCTGCGGTCCATAAAACCTTGTTTAAATGCAAAGATCCTTCGCGCTACGCGCTCAGGATTTCGGCTGGCGGCTCAAACGATCACCCCAGCACGCGAAGCGCGCGATGGGGACCCCGATAGACACCGCCAACACGCCTCAACTTGCCAGCCTCACACGCGCCGTGGTATTCTGCATAAGTTACTAGAGGGACAAGATTTAGAGATAGGAGTCTACCAGCTTAAGTGTTAGCGAGAGAGCGCAAGTCCGACGTCATCAACCGATTCCGCACGCACCAATCGGATACCGGAAGCCCGGAAGTGCAGATTGCCATCCTGAGCGAGCGGATTGGTGAGTTGACCGAGCACTTCAAGACCCATAAGAAGGACCACGCCTCCCGGCGCGGTCTGCTCATGATGGTCAGCAAGCGGCGTCGTTTGCTGGACTATCTAAAGAAGTACGATACCGAACGCTATAAAGACGTCATCCAGAAACTTGGAATCCGTAAATAACCCATTGACCGGACGTTTTTCACCGACGATCTGCTCGGACAGGAAACGTGTATGCAATCGGGGCATCGGGACATCGGGTCATCGGGACATCGGGTAAGCACCAAGGTGACAGTTTGACTCGAACTTCAGCGAATTTCGGTGTCTGGTACTCAAAGCACTCTCTGCGACATCTCGAAACACCACTGGTCCTCCAGGAAAAGAGGAACTCATGAAACAGACAGCCACTGTTGAACTTGCAGGCGGCAAAACTCTCCTATTGGAAACTGGACATCTGGCCAAACAAGCCCAAGGCTCAGCCATTGTCCGCAGCGGCGATAACGTGGTGATTGGCACCGCGTGCTGCAATCCGGAACCGCGGGAAGGCATAGACTTCTTCCCCCTTACGGTTGACTATCGCGAATACACCTACGCCGGCGGACGCATTCCCGGCGGCTTCATCAAGCGTGAAGGCCGTCCCAGCGAACGCGAAGTACTTACCTGCCGCCAGATTGACCGTCCCATCCGCCCGCTTTTTCCGGAAGGCTTCCGCAATGAGACCCAGGTCATCTCCCTGGTGCTGTCCGCCGACTCGGAAAACGATCCTGACGTGCTGGCGATGAACGCCGCTTCCTGCGCTCTGACGCTTTCTGACATTCCGTTCCACGGACCCGTGGGCGCGGTGCGCATTGGCCTGGTAAACGACCAGATGGTGGTGAACCCCACCTACGCGGAAATGGCTGAGAGCCTGCTCAACATCATGGTGGTGGGCACGGCGGAAGGCATTTGCATGGTGGAGTCCGGCGCGAAAGAGGTTTCTGAAGACCGCGTGCTGGCAGCCATTGAGTTTGGCCACGAGCAGATCAAGAAGATCTGCGCGGCCATCAGCGACCTGGCCAGCAAAGCGGGCAAAAAGAAGCGAGAAGTGAAAGCGCCGGAGTTCGACCAGGCTTACTTTGACCAGTTGACGTCCAAAGTCGGCGACGAACTCACCGACGCGCTGGATACCAAGAAGCATCCCAAGCTGGAAAGCTACGAACTGGTCAAACAGATCAAGGACAAGCTGAAAGCCGAGCTTCCGGAAGACGATGACGAAGCCAAGCACAAACTCTCCCATTATTACGAAGCGCTGCGCGAGAAGATTTTCCGCGACCAGGTGACGCACAAGCGTCGCCGTCCGGATGCCCGCGAGTTTGACCAGATCCGCGACATTTGGATTGAAGTGGGCGTCCTGCCGCGCGTGCACGGTTCCGCGATCTTTACCCGCGGCGAGACCCAGGCGCTGGTCACCACCACGCTGGGCACGCCCGACGACGCACAACGTATCGAGCGCTTTGAGGGTGAAACCCGCAAGCGCTTCATGCTGCACTACAACTTCCCGCCGTTTTCCGTGGGCGAAGTGGGCCGCATGACCGGCGTAGGTCGCCGTGAAGTCGGCCACGGCGCTCTGGCGGAACGCGCCATCCTGGCAGT
>JBGPLR010000172.1:0-6745 GCA_041486545.1 Terriglobia bacterium | reverse complement strand
TCATTGCTTGCTTCGGTTGCGACGTCTTGCTGGCCGGGGCCAATTTCATTGCTTGCTTCGGTTGCGACGTCTTGCTGGCCGGGGCCAATTTCATTGCTTGCTTCGGTTGCGACGTCTTGCTGGCTGGGGCCAATTTCATCGCTTGCTTCGGTTGTGATGTCCTGTTGGCCGGAGCCAGTTTCATCGCTTGTTTCGGTTGTGACGTCTTGCTGGCCGGAGCCAGCTTCATGGCCTGCTTCGGTTGGGTGTCCTGCTTGGTCATCGCCTGCTTTGGCTGGGTCCCATTGGTCGTCGCTTTCTGACTCTGTGCCAGCACCCACGGCTCCACCCCGGTTCGTGAGCTGATCTCCCGGTTCGAAAACCGGCTTTCCCGCAGAAAGGATTCCATCAACGAGTCGGCCTCGGGCTTGACCGTCTGGCTGGGTTTTGAACTGGCGATTGCGGCCATGCCGCGCGCCCACGCGGGCGCCGGGAGTTGCAGCAGTGAAAAGATAAAGACGATCGCTCCGGCAATGCGGCAACCCACGCTCCAAACGCTCTTCTTCACAACGGCCATTTCGGGCTTCCTTCCTCTAATGCTCTGTTGGATTTTGCGAACGCCGCCGGAAGTGTACACGAATTAGGCGAGCGTTGTCAGTACTTGTCCTGCGCCGTTTGCTCCGATGGCGGTTGGGAGCCAGCGACAGCAAGAAATGGCGAGCTATTGGCTGCGAGACCGGCTCGCGCGTCGAGCGGCCTGCGACAGGAGCAGAAGAATGTGAGCGGGTACGATTTCGCGATGGCGGTTGGGAGCGCAGCGACAGCAAAAAATGGCGAGCGGCCTGCTTCAGGAGCAGGAGGATGGTGAGCGGGTGAGATTGCCGACAGCGGTTTGGAGCGCAGCGACATCAATGTTAGACCACCAGCCGCATGACCTGGATCAACGCCCACAGCAACAGCAGGCCGAAGCCCCCGGCAAACAGACGCATCATCCACACGCGGCCCTCGGCTTTGGCGAACAAGGACACGGCGAACGCCACGAACCACACTAAGAGCGCTATTTTGAGCAGCATCTAGCACGAATTATACATAGGCCGCGAGACCGGCTCGCGCGTCGAGCGGCCCTGTTCAGTAGCAAGAAAATGTAATCAGATGCGAGGCCCAACGGCGGTTTGGAGCGAAGACAACTATTGAAGCATCCAGCTCTTGCCGCCGTCGTGGCTGGTCCATGCTTGGTTGGAGGAAGTTTTCACCACAACGTTGCCGCCGGAAACTTCAATGTTGACCACTGTGCCGTTGGCCGAATCGCCGAGAGCAATTCTCTCCCACGTGGCGCCGCCATCGCTGGAGTGAATGAGCGTTGCGCGGCTGCCGCCGGCCCACACCTCAGCGCCATTCTCCCAGACCGTGGAAAACTCCATGCCGCTCACGCTGGTCATTTCTGCGTGGCCTTTTGCGTCGTTGTAGAGCTTGCCGTGGTCAACGCTCCAGCGCGAGCCGGCCGTCCACTGGTCGTTGTTGCGTCCGCGCATTCCGCTCGTACTGAATGCCGACGACTCCTTGAGCGTCATGCTTTCCGGCTTCGCCGCCGCTCGGGCCGCCGTAACTTCTGCTGCCTGATCGGTAGCAGGAGCGCCTGAGGCCATGGCAAAACTCTTCATTGCTTCGGCCGGAATCGCCGGTCCTAGTTTCTTCGCCCGGAGGCGTCTGCCCGCATCTGCAACCTTGCCCAGGATTCCCGCAGACTCGCGCGCTGCCGGCGGCTGATACAGGGTCATTCCGCGCTGGCTTTGCTTCACCGCGTTGTTGGGGATGTCCGCGAAAATGGTGGGAGGCCCGCCAGCCGATACCCTGGCCTCGGTGATGGTGCTCGGCGCCGGTGCGGGCGACGGCGCGGACGGCAGTTCGCCGCCTGCCGCTCCCTGATACGACGCATCGGACGCGAACATCTGCAGATTCACGTAATCTCGCCGGGCTGGCGCAGCGGATGCCAGTTGCGCTCGTCCGCCAGCGCCTGCGTCTTTCTTCTTGGGTTCAGGCCGGTTCGCTGGCGAAGCCGGGCTCGCGGCTGAAGCTGCAGCCTTTCCCGCGGCATCTTGCAGCGGGACGTTCCGGGCTTCCACCTGCAAGCTCCGCGTGCCGGCATCCTTGTGGTCGCTGGCGGTATTCCCCGCGAACCCTGGCATGCCTTTCGGCGGCGGAACGGCGGATGGCGAAGAGCGTCCGTCTTTTTCCGCAGGCCCTGGCTGCGCCGAATCGGATCTTGTAGAACCTGGCTGCGCGGGCGATGACTCACCGGAACCGGAATTGATCGCCGCTGGTGGAACCGCCTTGGCTTCGTGAGCAAACTGCGCTGCTGGCTGCGACGGCTGCAAACGCATCACGATTCCAACGCCTACGGCCATGGCTGCCATCGCGGCCACCAGAGCAAATTGTGGTGTGAGGAACCAGCGCCGGCGCGGCGTCGCCACCAATACTGGTGCTTTTTCTTCCGCCACCGGCTCCAGCGCCAATGAAACTACGTCACGGCATTGGCGGCAGGCGGCAAGGTGTACCAACACCTGGCTGCGCTCGCTGGAAGTCAGAATCTGTTCGGCATAAGCCGTGAGCAGATCGGCGTCCGGGTGGACACCGGCCTCTTGACTGGACTTGGCCAGCCCGTTCTTCAATAAATTGGACAACTCAGGCATTGCTAGTCTGAACCTTTACCTTCTTGGAACGCTTGGGCCCGGTTTTCTTGCAGCTTTTTGCCCACATCCACCTGTAAATAACGCACATCGACTTCCAGGGCCTCTTCCGCCTGAGCGCGCTTCATACCCCTGGATACCAGTCCCGCAAGCACCTGCTTCCGCAGGCCTTTCAACAGTTTTTCCAGGCGGCGGCTGATGGTTGATTCGTGCACCCCGATCAGCCGTCCAATCTCCGTCAGGGTGCGGCTATCCAGGTAATAGGCCCCCAGGACGAGCCGGTCCTCCGGGGAAAGCTGGCCCAGGGCGTCATCCACGGCGCCTCCCAGGCGGGCGTCCGCCGGAACCACGGGATCGGGAGCGGCTGCAGAAAACTGTACCCCGTCTTCCTCTCGCTCTTCAAGACTCACCAGCCGCTTTTGCTTGCGATAGCGGTTCACGAACTCCTGCGCCACCACGGTGCGCAGCCAGCCTTCCAGCGATCCGCGGCCCATGTAAAAGCTCAAGCGGGATACGCGGCGACCGGCCTTTTCCGCGGTGCCGTAGAGGTCGCCGTAAATGGAGTCCGCCAGTTCGTGGGCGCTGGAATCTTCTTTGGTGATGCCCCGGGCAATGTCGTACAGCCGTTCCCGGTAGCGCGTGAGAAACACTTCCCAGGCCGGCTCGTGGCCCGCGGCGCAGGCCCGCGCCAGGGCCAGTTCTTCCAGCTTGAGTTCCTGCCAGAACTGCACTCGCTGTTGCTGCGGCGCAGATGGAATGTATTTCAGCGCCACTTGTTCCAGCACCGTACAAAATTCTTCCTGGGTCAGACCGTAACGTTGCCCCCCGCTTTTCTCATAGAGATAACGGGTGGCTTGTTCTGCAGTTTCAATCGGCCTGGGCCCAGTGCTCATGGTAGCGATAGGTTCAATTTTACTCGCAAGAAGGCTGCCTTTTTCCATTCTTAATTTGACACCACAAGGGGATACGCAAGCTGGAGGGTGTTTCTATGAAAAAACTATTGTTCGCCGGAACTTTTCTGGCCCTTACAGCCATGCTGTTTTGGGTCTCTGCCACCGCCGGAACGCCGGGCAATCCGGCCATCAGCGATTCGAAACTAGTCAGCGACCTTAAGCTACTGGAACCTATCACCCACGGCGACTTGACCATCTACCCTGTCGTCACCAGCAAGGGCCGCGACACCAGTGATTTCATCACCCTGGACGAAGGTATCCGCTCCGGCGACGTGGTCGTAACCGAGACCGGGAACCTTCATCCCCGCATGATTCGCCATCCCAACGCGCAGAACCCGTCCCGCGGCGCTGAGGTCAACCGTCTGGTGCTGGTCAACAACTCCAAGCGTCCCCTGATCCTGCTGGCGGGTGAAATTGTGACCGGCGGCAAACAGGACCGCGTCGTGGGCAAAGACCGCATCGTCCCCGCGGAAAGTGACCCCGTGGACCTGGCCGTCTTTTGCGTGGAACCCCACCGCTGGACGGAAACTTCTTCAAAGTTTGCGACGCAAGGCTTCCTCATGGCCCAACCCAGCGTACGCGCCAAAGCCATGGCCGATAAAGACCAAGGAAAGGTCTGGGCTGAGGTGAACAGCGCCAGAACCAGGATTTCTGCGAAACTGGCCCCGATGCCTGCCAGTCCGCCTGCGTCCGCTCCGCACGCCGGCGGCGGTGGCGGAGATACTTCCGGCAGCAGCGGCATCAGTGGAACGCGGGCGAACACGGCCACTTCAACCATTGAAGTGCAGGCGGCGCAGGCGGAGATTGCCGGCACGTCGTCCTACGCCGTGACCCGTGAGAACAAAGTCGTCCAAAAGCAGCTGGCGGACATCACCGAGCCCATGCAGAAGTCTTATGAGAGTGTGATTAAACAACTGCGAAACCAAAACGCGGTTGGCGTCGTAGTAGCTGTTAGAGGGCGCATCGTGTGGGCTGACATTTTTGCCAGCCACGCGCTGCTGAACAAGTACTGGCCCAAGCTGCTGCAGTCCTACGCGGCCGAGTCCATGACCGCCAGCGGCCAGCACGGCGACGCCAGCATGAAAGACGCTCAGCATTTTCTGGAAGACTGGGCGGCACGGCATGAGACGGTGGACAGCGAACCTGGTCTTTATCGCCAGCGCGAGCTGGTGGGCGACCACTTCCGCGCCTTTGAACTGACTTCCTTGCTGACCAAAGACATCTTCGATCTGCATCTCAGCAAGATGGCGGATTGAGTTGTGTGAAGGGAAAGCAAAGATTTGTGAGCAAATAGGCTCATGTGCAATTGGTGACAGGTGTTGGCCCGGAAGTTGTTAAGGACGCTGGAATTACTTTCGTCCCGTTACCTCTGTTCAAGTATTTTTGATTTTTCTTGCAACAAAGCCGGTGTATCACGTGTCTAATGTAACAAGACAGGTTAAGGATTCGGAGGTGGCGGATATGACGATGGGAGAAAAATTCTCGGTAGCGGAAGTCGCGGCACTCCGGAATGAACTTCTGCAAGGTGGCTTGGACTCATTCCAGACAGCGGAGCTGCTCAAAATGTTTCTTTCCGGGCGTGGATACGGAATTTCGCCGGAGTCGGCCTTGGACGCCGCCGGCAGAATTGACAGCGCGGGTTGGGACGTCAAGGCCTTGCATCAGGAATTGGAAACCTTGGCCTTAGTGATGTAAAACGACATGTAACCACCTTGAGTGATGTAACCGCATCATTTTGTAATGACGGAAACCAGCCGGGCCAACCAGCCCGGCATTTCTGTTTCTGGTGGCTCTTTGTTTTTTATCCCGAACGTAGTGAGGGAACCCTATCACCTCATGAGACTCGGCGAGCAACCTTTGAAACGCGGAGGAACTGAGGAACGGAGGATGAATAGCGTTTGCAAGATCGTCCATGCTCTCTGTAATCTCGAACGCTCTTCTTGTGAAATCTCAACCAGATTTCTGTCTTGAATCCCGATCCGGAGGGATCCCCATCGATTAAGATGATTCGTCATCCCGCGGAGCGTTTGGCGAGCGCGCGCATTCGCGGCCCCGTTCACGCCCGTTTTTGGCGTGAATGGGCAGAGCGCGTGAGTAGCGACGAGGGACCTTGCGCTTCCCAATTTCGGTTCACAGCTTGCGCCCGCACGGTATTCCAATCTATAGGGACCCCTCGCTGCCGCTCGAGGCTTTGGAAAAGCTTTGCTCGCGATTGCAGAAAAAGCTACACTCTTGAAGTAATCGGATTCACGCGACCGCTCATTCGCGTCTGTTCGCGTGCATTCGCGGCTGAGTTTCTTCCTCCGCTTCCTCCGTGTTTCAAAGGTTTTTTGTTGCAGACCAAATCGGCTCACTGAGTGCTGACTGCTGATTGCTTCCCCTAGTCGGCAACGCTCGCTCAGTGCTGACTGCTTGTTTCCCGATCATCCGATCACCCGATCGCCGGATCACCCGATCTTGCTTTACACTCTTAACTCTTATGTCCGACCACCCGTCCGTCGCGGCCATGGCCGAATCCTACGCGCAGAAAGCCGTGGAGCAGGCCCGCGAATTCCACGCCCAACTCGACTTCAGCGAGAACTCGCTGCTGGATTTGGAGACCATTCTTGATCGCCTGGCGAACGAACAGTCTGTAAGCCATCCCTCCGCCGATGCCCTCACCGAAATCTGCAAGACCTGGGGCTGCTATCTGGGAGAAGTGGTCCGCCGGCGGTTCGGAGGCGAGTGGAGCATTGAAACCTATCCGGGAAAGCAATTCGCCACGCTGACGCTGACCGTGCAGGGCAGCAAGATCTTTCCTTCGATGAAAATCCACCGCCGCCTCACCCAGACCTCCGCCGGCGCCGACAACGTCTGGGCGTTTTTCAAGATGGTGAAGCAACGGCTGGAATCCGCGCCCAGGGTGCAGTAACAATCAGATGCACGGACAGTGAGACAACGAAAAAAGGGCTTTGAAGTGAAAATGACGCGCGGTGGAAAACCAGTGGCGGGCCACCCAATCCGATTATTCACTAACTACGTAGACAGCACGGGTGGGCATGATCATGATACCACGAGGCATGTTAGACGACCGGAAAACGACGACAACTATGGCTACGCCTTACTTGGTCAATCGAATAGACATTG
>JBGPLR010000171.1:0-6781 GCA_041486545.1 Terriglobia bacterium | reverse complement strand
GTTGCACCAAGCCGGCGCCCAGACTGAAGAACCCCGCTGGCCCGCTAAACAGGCTGGTAAGCGCCGGACTCTGGTAGCCGCCGTCTCCGGTCGGCGTAATTTGCGGAAAGTATGCGGCCTTGGCAACGCCGATCTGCGCGTTGAATGCCACGAACTGCTGCTCTGCCTGGCGGATGTCCGGGCGTCGCTCCAGCAGCGCGGACGGCAACCCGGCGGGGACCTGGGGCGCGTGCGGTTGCTCGGTCAACTTCAGCCCACGTGGGATCGCGCTGGGATTCTGTCCCAGCAATGTGCTCAGGAAATTTTCCTCCTGTGCAATGCGCCGCTGCAGGTCGGGTACCTGCTCGGCGGCGGTATAGACAAGCTGTTCGGCCTGCCTCACGTCCAACATGGAAGTGGCGCCGTGGTCGGCGAGTAACTGGGTCAGTTTGACGGAATCCCGCCGCGAAGTCAGGGTGCGCTGCGAGATTTCCAGTTCAAGGTCGAGCTCCCGCAACCGAAAATAAGCCGTTGCCACATTGCTTACCAGCGTGCTGATGACTTGTTGCCGCGCCCACTCGCTGGCCAGCATGTTGGCCCGCGCCGCTTCAGTCGCGCGACGGAACTTGCCCCAGAAATCAAGCTCCCACGCCGCTGACACGCTCAACGCGTTCGCGCTGCCGTTGGTCGCCGATGGTTGGGCGGGCTGGGCTGCATTGCGCTGGACATTGGCCCTTGCTCCGGCGACAACCTGCGGAAACTGGTTCGACCGGGTAAGCCCCAACTGCGCCTGCGCTTGAAGAATGCGCGTCGCGGCGATGCGCACATCGTAGTTCTGCGCCAGGGCAGTCCGCAGCAGTTGTTGCAACTGCGGGTCCTGAAACAGCTCGGCCCATTTCTGGTCCGCGAGTGACGCAGAACCGGTTTTCTCCTGATTCTCCTGCTCCATCCCCCGGTGCGCGACCGGAACATCAACCGCCGGGCGCTTGTAACGCGGCCCTGCGGTGCAACCGGCGATGGTGAAGGACAAAAAAGCGACAGCGGCAATTCTCTTCATTTCGTTCCTAGTCATCAGCCCCGGTCGGGGAGGGATGAGGCATGGTTGAGGTGGTGGTCCGCGGGGTTCGGCGCAATCGTGCCGCGATCTTCTCCACCACCACAAACAACATCGGGATAATGAAGATGGCGATGGAGGTGGCGGCCAGCATTCCGGTGATCACCACGGTACCCAGAATCCGCCGGCCCGCTGCGCCCGAACCGGACGCGAACCACAAAGGTACGCAACCCAGGATGAACGCGAATGAGGTCATGAGAATCGGCCGGAGTCGGAGTTTGGCGCCGGCGATGGCGGCTTCCACCAGATCGCGGCCTTTTTCATGCTCCATCTTGGCGAACTCCACGATCAGGATGGCGTTCTTGGCGGAAAGGCCGATCAGCATGATCAGACCGATCTGCGCGTACACGTCAAGATCGAAGTGGCGAAGCTGTAATCCAAGAAACGCCCCAAAGACCGCCACGGGCACCGACAACAGAACCGAGAAAGGCAGCGCCCAGCTTTCATACAAGGCCGCCAGAATCAGGAACACCAGCAACATGGAGAGCGCGAAGATGGGGCCAGCCGCGCCGGAAGCTTTTCTTTCCTGGTAAGAGAGATCGCCCCAGTCGTACCCCATGTCCGCAGGAAGAGTTTCTTTGGCTACTTGTTCCAGCGCGTCCATGGCCTGGCCTGAGCTGTAGCCGGGCGCAGCGCTGCCCAGCACTTGCGCGGCGCGATACAGATTGAAGCGGTTGGTATATTCCGGGCCGGTTGTGGGTTGGACGGTGACTACCGACGAAAGCGGGACCATGCCGCCCTTGCTGCTGCGCACGTAGTACTGGCCGATTTTGGCGGTATTTGCGCGGTCCTCACCTTCGGCCTCGACAAACACTTTCCACTGCCGCCCAAAACGGTTGAACTGGTTTACAAACACTCCGCCCAGAAATGCCTGCAGGGTCTGATAGACATCGCCCACGGCAACGCCTTGTTTCAACACCTTGTCGCGGTCCACGTCCGCGTAGATCTGCGGAATATTTGTCGAAAAGGAGGCGTTTACGCCGCTCAACTCGGGCCGCTTGCGCGCTGCCGCAAGAAATTTCTGGAGGTTCTGGTTGAGATAATCGGCCGAGCCGCCTCCACGGTCCTGCAGCCAGAAGGAGAAGCCTCCGGCACTGCCGAGCCCGGGGATCGCGGGCGGCATAAATCCAAACGCGTTGGCCTCGGGTATTTCAGTAGCCAGCCGCTTGTTGAGCTTGTCCAGAATGTGGCGAGCGTCAAGCCCGCCGCCGCGCCGGTCGTCCCATGGCTTGAGGCCAACGAAAAAGAACCCATTATAAGAAGATGACACGCGCGTCAGCAGGCTAAACCCCGCCACGCGGCTCACGTACTGCACGCCGTCACTTTCAGCCAGAATCTTTTCAATCTTCTGGCACACCTGGTCAGTGCGCGCCAGAGACGCCGCCGGAGGAAGCTGGGCATTCAGCAGGAAGAAGCCATAATCCTCTTCGGGAAGAAAGCTGGTAGGCAGCTTGCGGCCGACAACGCCGTCAATCAGCACAAATCCAACCAGGATCAAGATGCCGATCACCGCCTTGCGAATCAAGCTATGGCTCAAGCTGCCATAGGTTTTCACGCCTTTTTCAAAGTACCGGTTGAAGAGGGCAAAGAACCGCGCCAGAAGCCCGGTTGATTTCTTTCTGGGGCGCAGCAGCATGGCGGAGAGCGCCGGCGAAAGCGTCAACGCGTTGAAAGCCGAAATCAACACCGATATGGCGATGGTGACGGCAAACTGGCGGTTCAGCCGGCCCTGAATTCCGCTCATGAAAGCGATGGGCACAAACACTGAGGACAGGATGAGCGCGATGCCGATGACCGGGCCCGACACTTCTTTCATCGCTTGCAGCGTCGCTTCGCGTGGATTCATGCCTTCTTCAATGTGGTGTTCCACGGCTTCCACCACCACAATGGCGTCGTCCACTACCAGTCCTATGGCCAGCACCAGGCCAAACAAGGAAAGAGTATTGATGGAAAAAGCCAGGAACGGGAAAAACGCAAACGTTCCTATCAGCGAAACGGGGACAGCGATCATGGGAATCAAAGTCGCCCGCCAGTTCTGCAGAAACAGGTAGACGACAAAAATCACCAGCACCATGGCTTCGGACAAAGTAAAGACGATTTCCCTGATGCCTTCGCGCACCGGCCGCGTGGTGTCCAGCGACGTTACATAATCCAGGTCGGCAGGGAAGCGTTGCTTCATCCCGGCCATCACCTGCTGTACACCGTCAGCAACGGCGATGGCGTTGGATCCCGGGGCCTGGAACACGACGATGATGCAAGTCGGCTTGCCGTTCATGCGCGCTACCTGCTGGTAGTTCACAGCGCCCAGTTCGATTCGGGCAACGTCTTTCAAGCGCACCAGCGATCCATCAGAGTTGGAGCGCACCACAATCTGTCCGAACTGGTCGGCGGTAATCAGCCGGCCTTGCGCGCGGACGGTGTACGTCATTTCGTTGCCCGCCGGCGCAGGCTCCGCCCCCACCTGGCCCGCGGGGTTCACGTTGTTCTGCTGCTGCACGGCTTTGGTGATGTCCGGGACGGTGAGCCCCAGTTTGGCCAGGACGTCCGGCTTGATCCATATGCGCATGGCGTAATCGCCCGCGCCAAATACCCGGACTTCGCCCACGCCGGGTATGCGATAG
This sequence comes from Terriglobia bacterium, assembly GCA_041486545.1. Lineage (GTDB taxonomy): Bacteria > Acidobacteriota > Terriglobia > Terriglobales > Acidobacteriaceae > Angelobacter. Next base: position 3,067 of record JBGPLR010000171.1, on the reverse strand, counting down.
AGAGCGTCATTGATGTTGATATTGGCGTAGTTGGCCAGGAACAACGAGTTGTACGTGCCTTTGGGCGAATACAGAGCCACCAGCATCATGGGAAAGCCGGTGGACTTGCGCAGTGTCACGCCAAACTGGTTCACGTCGGGCGGAAGATTGGGCTGCGCCTGGGCCAGGCGGTTCTGTACGTTGACCTGGTCAACGTTGGGGTCGCTCTCCACGTCAAAGGTTACGGTCTCTTGCAGCGAACCATCATTGGCGTTGGTGGACTGCATGTAGAGCATGTTGTCCACGCCGTTCAGTTGCTGCTCCATCGGAGTGGCCACTGATTGCTCAATGGTGGCGGCGTCGCCTCCGGTGAATACGGTGCCGACGATGATCTGGGGTGGAACGATCTGCGGGAACTGCGCCAGAGGCAGCTTGCCCATGGAGACCAATCCCGCCAGCACGGTGATAATGGAGATCACCATGGCCACAATCGGACGGTTGACGAAAAACTTGGCCATCTGCTGCCTGCCCCTCTCTTACAGGTTCGCTGTCTTGGGTGTTACCACGCTGCCTTCTTTGATTTTTTGCAGGCCTTCCACCACGACGCGTTCGCCCGGCTTGAGCCCGTCTTCAATGATCCACATCTTGCCGATGCTGGGGCCGACTTTCACCGGACGCAGGCTCACTTTGTTGTCGTTGCCCACTACGGCGAGTTGATAACTGCCTTGCAGTTCGGTGACAGCGCGTTGCGGGACCAGCAGCGCTGCTTTCCGCGTGCCCATTGCCGCGATCACTCGCCCGAACTGCCCGGGACGAAGCAGGCTGTTGGGATTGGGAAAAGAGCCAACTACGCGGATGGTTCCGGTGTTGGCGTCCACTTGCCGGTCAGCCAGCAGGAAAGATCCTTCGTGCGGGTAAGTGCTGCCGTCAGAGAGAACCAGTTCCAGCTTTACGCCCTTCCATGCGTCTTTCTGCGGGCCGCTTTTGCCGCCGCCCTGGGACACCATGTACTGCTGCTCGCTGATGGAAAAATAGGCCTTGATGGGGTTCACCTGCGAAACCGAAGTCAGCACCGTGGTGTTGCTCACAAGATTGCCGATCTGCGTCTGGGCGATGCCTGCAATTCCGTCAATCAGTGACGTTACCTTGGTGAATCCCACGTTGAGTTCTGCCTGTTCCACTGCAGCCTTTGCTGTCTCAACGGCGGCCTTGGCCCCCAGCTCGGCCTGAATGTCATTGTCGAACTGGCTCTGAGCTATGGCTTTAGCTTCCGCCAGCGGCCGGTCGCGCTTTACGTCCTGCTGGGCTTTGCCTAATGCCGCCTCCGCCTGGGCCAGTTGCCCCTTCATCTGGTTCAGGATCGCCACAAACGGCCGCGGATCAATCTCAAACAGCACCTGCCCTTTGTGGACGTACGAGCCTTCTTTGTAATTCTGCTTGATGAGATAGCCGGCGACCCTGGGTTGGATCTGCGCATTCACGTAGCCATCCAGCGTGGCCGTCCATTCGCTGACGATGGGTACGTCTTTCTGCAGGACATAGGCCACTTCCACCTCGGGTGGCTTCGAGGAAGGCGCATTGGCCTTCACCCCTCCACAGCCACCGAGCGCCAGCAGGGACAAAACGAGAAAGCTAAGGACGCTTGGCGTCTGCCTGCGGTTCAGCAGGGAAGTCCCATCACTGGAATTCGCCTGCGGGGAACCCGCATGTCCAATATTGAATACAGAAACTCGCGCTGCCATCTCAGGGTCCTTTCTTCTGTCAACTTGCCGGCGGACGTAACGCGGCATGAATAAAATGAAGCAGAAAATCAATGTCCTCGCGCGCCGTGGTGGCCGGCGTAGTAGCCAGGCGGCGCTGCAAGGCGCCTGTGGTCAGATCAGCCACCGTCCACGCCAGAATCTCAGCGGGCACGGGCCGCATCTGGTTGCGGGCAATTGCATCTTCAATCGCCACCGTCAGCTCGCGTACCGGCTCGCGCAGCCACTCGCGCGCCTTGGCTTTGCTGAGCACCGGAGATCCGGAAGGCTCGATATACATGATGCGAAAAAAATCCCGGCGCTCCTCACAATAGGCAAAGCGCGCGTTGATGTAGGCTGAAATCTTCTCCAGCGCTGTGTCCGCGGCGGCGATCTTTTCCAGCGTCAGCCGGCGCAGCGTTTCCAGGTCGTTGGTCATCACCGCGTTGTAAATATGCTCTTTGGATTCGAAGTACAGGTAAATGGTGCCCTTCGCCAAAGACGCGCGGGCGGCAATCTCGTCCACGGTGGCCGATATGTAGCCTTTTTCCGCAAAAACTTTGCGGGCAGCAGTGATGATTTCAGCTTGGCGAAATTCCCAGACGACTTGCTTCTTCGACTTGGCGAGTTGGGCGAGTTCCGGCATGAATGACCTAATAGTACAAAATAATGACTATACGGTCAATCGCGCAAAGCGCCAGCATCAACTGAAGACGCGATAACGATTAGCTCCTGCAAAAGACAAAAAAGCCGCGGGGCGTACGCGCGCCCGCGGCCTGCAAAGTGCCTGTGGACTAGAACCTTGCGGTTATGCCCAGAGTGAGCACATTAGCAACGTCGTAGGTTGGGAATCCGAGGAGCGGAGTGGAGTCCAGCCGCTTGGGCGCACCCATGTGCCAGCCGGAACCCGACCAAGCGTAGTTGTAACGTGTGAAGTCGGCTTTGAATATGAAGTGGTCGTTGATGCGGTGCGTGCTGTACACCTCATAGGCTTCGCCGCGGGTGTTGGTCTTTGGCGCAACAATGTCGTCCTCAGCCTGGGCAAAGTTGAACCAATTCCTGGTGCCGTGATTGAACTCAAAACCAAACTTGGTACGGCCATCGTTCTGCGGCAGGCTGTAGCGGACGCCAACATACACCATCTGGCCTTCATGGTTGGCCGGCGTATCGAAGGGATCGCTCAGCAAGCCGCCGAATGGAGTGGTCTGGCCGTTGGGACGGAGGCTGACCCAGTTGCCGCTTATGAACAAATCGAACTGCGAGAACGTCCTCTGCAGATTCAATCCATAAAGGTTGATGGCGCCCAGGTTGGCGGAAGGAGTGAAACGCATGACGACCGGCGCCTGTAC
>JBGPLR010000170.1:0-6784 GCA_041486545.1 Terriglobia bacterium | reverse complement strand
GCGGCAATTCGACGCCGCGCAGACGTAGCGGTTCAAATAAGTGGGCCATGGGCTGATGCCCATTGTAAAGGTTCCGTCTTCTAACCTGACGTCTGCCTAAAGGCCCGCGATTCGCAAGCGAATCGCTAGACGCTGATACGGGTACTGGGTCAGTCCAAACTGGCCCAGTACCGAATTTCCGCGAGGGGTGGCAACCGGAACCCGTTCAAACACCTTCTAAGGTTTTTTGACGGTTGAATTCAAGGCGGCAAATGAGGCAAATTGGCGTTATGCGGTATCCCGTCCCACCAAAGACCAAGGAGTTCAAAGACGATTGGGGTACCGGCGCTCGCGAAGGCTACGAAGATCGCGGCACCTTCCGCCCGCCACGCGCCCCCAAGAAAGATCCTGGAAGCCCCATTCTGCGCTATTTGGGAGCGGCCTGCATTGCTGGCGGCATGTTCTGGGGCACGTGGCTGGTGACCCAGGGCGGAGACGTGGTTAACATCCTGCAGACCCATCGCGGCCCAGTTATCCTGATTGGCCTGGGCGTCATCTCCTCCGTGCTGGGCAAATACCTGCGGTTCTGAGCGGCGTAGCGGCCATTTCTAAAAGTTAGCGATCGGCGTAGTACCCGTCCCGGCTCTGTACGGTGAAGTCTTTCTGTTTCACCTGCAAGTGGATCTTGTGATATCCCAACAGGTCAGCGCGGTCTGAGGTATATCCCAGGCTGTACTGGCCGCGCAGCTCTTCTTCAATCTGGCTGAAGATCTTGTCCACCGGATGCCTGCCGGAAACTTCAAACAAACGTCCGCCGGTTTCCTTGGAGATGCGCTCCAGAATCTTCTTACCGTCCGGACGCTCCTCTTGCGGGTATCTGCGCGGGCCGCGCCCCATTCCACCACCGCGACGTCCCATGCCGCCGCCAAAGCCGCGGTCGCGATTGCCGTTGTCCTCGTCATCTTTGTACAGGATGGAATACACAATGGTGTCAGAGCGCTGGGCCGCTTCAATCGCTGCTCCCAGCGACTCCTTGCTGCCACGATCCACGCCATCGGAAAGAATGATGATCGCTTTGCGGCCCTGCTGCTTTTTCATGAGCTCGTCCGAAGCGAGATAAACCGCGTCGTAAAGCAGCGTGCCGTGCCCAAGGCTGACTCTTCTTGTCCCGCCGCCGCCGCGGCCCCCAGGATAACCGGAAGGCGATCCGCCTCCGCTGCCGCCGCTGCTGCTATCGTTGTCACGGGGCCGCCCCACCTGCAATGAATTGAGAGCAACCTGCAACTTCTGATGCGAGTTGGTGAGGTCCTGCAGCAATTCCACTTCGTGGTCAAAGTGGATGACGAAGGCGGCGTCCTTCTCCTGATGGATCATGCGGTCGAGAAAGGTGTAACTGGCGCTGCGCTCTTTTTCCAGTTCCCGCCGCTGGCTGAAGCTGGTGTCCACCAGCAGGCCCAGGGTCAGAGGCAGATCGCTTTCCCGGGAGAAGTAGTGAATGGCCTGCGGACGCCCGTCTTCTTCCAGAACGAAATCATCTTTGGTCAAGTCGCTGACGACCTTGCCATGCTTGTCGCGAACCGTGGCCGGAACGTTTACCACCTTCACTTGCACGGAAAATGAGGGCTTCTCGTCCGTCTGTGGCGTCGAGGCGGGCGAAGGAGCGGGCGCGGGTTGCTGGGCTGGCGTTGACTGCTGGCAAAGCACGGGCACGGCGCACAGCAACAGAAAAATAGACACCAGCGCGACGGCTTCCCGCGCAGGATGGGAAAGAAGATTCTTATGGGTCCGCATTTTGATGGCTGCTCTCTGCAGGCTGCCCGGCCTGGGCAAAGCTCCTAGGTATGTAAGAAGCATGAAAACACATTCGGGAAAGGCACTGAGGTAAAGAAGTTGTAAAAGGTGGCAGGCTTTGAGGCCGCGCAGAAGCGCAAGGTTAGTTGAGTTTCAGTTGGAGTGTCTGGGCCAGCTTTCTCTGTTGCAGGTCGAAACTGTATAGCACTTCTGCCCCCAACTCCATCGCAGCCGCTATATGCAACAAATCCGCCGTCCGAGTGCCGAGCTTAGCAGTGGTCCGGAGGGACAACTGGCGCGCGTGGTCGAAAGCTTGCTCCGGCAGCGCGACGAGTTGGAAAACCTGGCTCTGGAGGTCGCTTTCGAACGCATTCAACGCCGCACGGGCCTGCACGGGAGAGAGCTCTTTGCGAAAAACACGAAGCTGCAAAGCGTTAACCACTTCCAGTTCGCCCAATGTGGAGACCAGATGTTGACCTTTGGAAGCTTGCATGACGCCCGCAGCAGGCGCGGAATTCGCATCCGGGCTGTACAAGGATACGAGGAAACTGGTGTCCACGTAGATCTTCAATAGCGGCTCCGGTCCTTTGCCACCAGTTCTGCCCCGCTGACAGCCAGCACCTGATCGCCATAGATCGTCCGCAAACGCGCCAGAAAGTCAGGGGTTCTCACCGGCCCCAATTCGCCCTCCGGCACCAGCCGGGCGATGACTCGCCGGCGCCGGGTGATTTGAACTTCTTCTCCCTGTTTCAGCAGGCGTTCAATCTTGGCGAAGCCGTAGCGGAGGTCGCGGATGGAAGCTTTCTTCATATGTGACACATTATAGCATCACATTGCCAGGATCCTCAAGCCTGTAAGTGGCTGATTCTTAACATTGTGAACATGTTCAAAATAATCCTTGACAGCGGGTGACCCTAGCGTTATTTTGAACGTGTTCAGTTTGTCAAATTCGACCTGATTCATACGGGAGGAACTTATGTACTACCTGAACCAACTGCCGACCATCGTGATTGCCTACATTGTGTACATCCTGATCAGCGTCGTGCTGACCATCTGGGTGGCGCGGACTCTGCACAAACGCGGCGCCATTTTCCTGGTGGACGCCTTCCACGGCAACGCCGAACTCGCCGGCTCGGTCAACCACCTGCTGGTGGTTGGTTTTTACCTGATCAACATCGGCTTTGTGTCCCTGGCGATGAAGACCGAAGGCCTGATCACCAACTCGCGCGCGGCCTTTGAGATGCTGGGCGACAAGATGGGCGTTGTGCTGCTGGTGCTGGGCGCGATGCACTTCTTCAACCTGGTGATCTTCTCGGTGATTCGCGGCAAGGCCCGCGACCACGCGCCCCGTCGTCCGCCTGTGGCCCCGGATGCAACTCTAAGGATCAGCGTCCCCCCGCCGCCGGTCCCCGCGTCGCGATAGCTGGGGAAAGGTCAATCGCGGTGCCGCCGATCACGGACAGCCCTCCCCTGGAGGAAGCCGCCATCACCGCATGAAAGGAGATGATTATGGAAATGCTATACGTGCTTTATGATCCCAAATGCGAGCTGTGCGAACGGTTGAAAGACTGGCTGCTGATACAAAAGCAGTGGCTGGGCCTGAGCATGGTCCCGGCCGGTTCGGAGAAAGCCAAAAAGCTGTTCCCCGACCTGGACCAGATTGCCACCTGCAACGACCTGGTGGTGATCAGCGATGAAGGCCAGGTGTACATGAACAACGCGGCCTGGATCATGGCGCTGTACGCGCTGGAAGAGTATCGTGATTGGGCCTGCCGGCTGGCGCATCCGCTGCTGCTGCCGTTTGTCCGGCAGGCCTTTGAGGCCATCTCCAGGAACCGGCATGCGATTTCGCGCTGGTTGAAATACTCGCCGGAAGAGACGGCATTGCAGCTGCGTAAAGTAACGTTGCCGCCGTGCGAAATTCGCGAAGGGACCGTTTCCGACTTCTTACAATGAGTACCTCTATGACCACAACACCCATGAAAACCCGCCCCACGCCACGCGCGGAAGATACGCGCCGGCGCATTTACGAGGCCGCGCTGGAGATGTTCCGCGAAAAAGGTTTTGAACAGACCACCATGCGGGACATCGCGGCCAAAGCGGAAGTGGCGCTGGGCGCCGCCTACTATTACTTTTCCGCAAAAGAAGGCATTGTCCTGGCTTTTTACCAGGATTTGCAGGAGTCCAGCCACGAATCCATTCTGGAAGCCATGTCCGCGCACAAGAAACTGAAGGAGCGGCTGCGCTGCGTGATGGAAAAGCGCTTTGATCTGCTGGCGCCGAACCGGAAGTTCTGTGACGCGCTGTTCCGCCACGCGCCGGATACCAGCGATCCGCTTTCGCCCTTCAGCGCGGAGACGCGTCCCATCCGCGAGCGCGCCATTGAACACCTGCGCGAAGCCGTGGACGGCAGTGAAATCAAAGTCCCCGCAGACCTCAAGCCGCAACTTCCCTTCCTGCTGTGGCTGTATCAGATGGGGCTGATTCTTTTCTGGCTGTATGACCGCTCGCCCCGCCAGCAGCGCACGGAAAAGCTGATGGACAAGAGCCTGAACCTGGTGGTGAACCTGTTGCGGATCTCGTCATTGCCTCTGATGAAGCCGGTAAGGAAGATGATGCTGGAGTTGGTGGAAACGGTGGCGGTGTAGGCAGGGCGGAAACACAGACCCCTGATGCAATCAACAATGCAACAAAGTTGCGTTTGCGATCCTGAGGCAAGGTGAGCGGATTTTGCCTTCGAAGTGTCGTTGTGACCCTGAGCTTGTCGAAGAGGGAGGAATCTGCCCCGCCGTCGCGGTGCCAAAAATACCCCCTGCTCTGATGCAGCAGGAGCCGGTCCCTCACCCACTCCGTCTCGCATGCGCTCGCCGTCAGGGATTCGGGATGACACGCGGAAGGGTTAAGTTGAGTTCGTCGGGATGACGTGGTTTTAGGTGTGGAAAGCGTTCTGGTCATTCCCCTTCCCGCTGCTGATACCATCTCCAGCTGAACCAGGCTAATGTCCCGACCATCCCGCTCCAGGCAAGTAGCCGCGTCGCGTTGCCGATTTGAATGGCATGAGGCAGCACGCCGAGCTGAGTGAAGATGCGCAGCCAATCATGCTGGGATTCGTCGGCAATGGCGCCGACGGTCACCAGAGGAAGCGCCAGGCGCAAGGCGTCAGCCATGTAGGTGGCCACGCCGGTCAGGCTGTGGAAGAAGGCGAACACGCAGGAGACGGTTCCGGGAAGTTCTTTTCGCGCGACAAACGCCGCGGCCAGCAGCGCGGGAACCAGCAATTGAAAAACTGTTCCTCCCCACAGACCGATGGTCTCGCCGAACCAGCCAAACAGCAGGTGCCCGGCCTCATGGGTAACCAGGTGAACGTTGTCGAGCAGCGTGAGCTGGCCAAAGTTGAACGCCAGGAAGATCAGGAGCAGGGCGTAGAAAACAGCCCAGGCCGCAAAATAGCGGCGCGGAAGCGGTTGCCAGTTGATTTCGGGGATCTGCATGGGCCTGATTGGTAAATGATACCTGCGCTGAGGCGCTCAAGATCGCCGTGATCGCCGCCATCGCCCGGAATCGCCGGAATCGGAGTCGAAAAACGGAACCTTAGATCGGAACCACATAGATTGGAGGGATTGAATTAAAACGGATTTGAAGCCATCACGTCCAACAAACTGGCGAAGAGAACCGGCTTAAGAGTTGGCAGCAGCGACGCAAACAACAATGAATCCGTTGCGTTGCCGGACAACTCCAATCTTAGTTAACATAAGTGTTAGTTAGCATAGAAGACCTGACGCCCATGCCTAGACTTATCTTCAGCACCGTCGCTCTGCTTGCGATTGCATTCCTGGCCACCGGGTGCGGCAACAAAGCCTCCGCGGACAAGCCGGCGGGAATGCCTGCGTTCCCGGTAAAAGTCATCACGGTGCAGGCGCAAATGGTTCCGCAGTCCACCGATTATCTGGCCACGCTGAAGTCACGCAACTCCGCCGTGCTGCAACCGCAAGTGGAAGGCGACGTGACCCGCATCTTTGTCCACTCCGGCGACCATGTGGCAGCCGGGGCGCCGCTCCTGGAAATTGATCCACGCAAGCAACAGGCCACGGTCAACAACCAGGAAGCGGCTCACAAGTCCAAGCTGGCCACCATGGAACAGAACCGCATTGACCTGGAGCGCAAGAAGAAGCTATTTGCAGCGGGGGTGATCGCCAAGGCTGATCTGGACCAGTCCCAATCCTTGTATGAGTCTTCCAAGGCCGACGCGGAAGCGCTGGACGCCGGCATCCGCGAGCAGAAAGTCCAGCTGCGCTACTACACGGTGAAGGCGCCGACGGCGGGCGTGGTTGGCGACATCCCGGTGCGCGTGGGCGACCACGTGACCAACGCGACGCAGCTCACCACGCTGGATATTCGCGGCCAACTGGAAGCTTACTTGAACGTACCGGCGGAGAAGTCGCGCGACATACGGGTGGGTATGCCAGTGGACTTGTTGGATGAAGCCGGACTGCCGGTGACGCGCACGCGAGTGTCGTTTGTCTCGCCGCGCGTGGACCCCGATTCGCAAACACTGCTGGTGAAGGCGCTGGTGGCCAACGCCGGAATGAAGCTGCGCAACGCCCAGCAAGTGCACGCGCGCGTGGTGTGGTCAGAACGCAAGCTGCCGATGATTCCGGTCACAGCCGTCTCGCGATTGAGCGGAAAACTTTTCGCTTTTGTGGCCGAAGGCACGGGACAGCAGACCGTCGCCAAGCAGAGGTTGATCCAGGTGGGCGACCTGGTCGGCAATGATTACGTTGTGCTGGACGGAATCCAGCCCGGCGATAAAGTGATCGTCAGCGGCGTGCAGATGCTGGCGGACGGCATGGCGGTGATTCCGGGCTCATAAAGACCTTCACCACAGAGATGGCATGAATAAGGTGCAAGTTCTGAGGCGGTATGCTCCAGGGGAAAGAATCTGGGGCAGACAGGTTGCAGGCTGTGCTCGTGCAGTGAGGCGGTACGACCTCGACACAGAGATTAGTCAGACCTG
>JBGPLR010000169.1:0-6810 GCA_041486545.1 Terriglobia bacterium | reverse complement strand
CGATCAGCGTATCCAGGGCGTCGCGATGCGTTTCTACGCTATGGGTCATGGCGTAGTCGGCGGCCTCAAAAATCTCGCGGTTCATGTTGTCCACCAGGTCATCGCGCTCGAGCACGGACTGGGCCATGTCCGCGTTGGCGGTGAGAAAAGCGTTCAGGGCGTCGCGCACCATGTTGATGGCCAGGCTGGCCATGCGCGGGATATCCACGTTCAAGCTGGACCTTGGATGGGACATCATGTCCATCACCCGTTCGGCGATGTTTACCGCCTGGTCGCCCACGCGTTCCAGGTCAGAGTTGATCTTGATGCAGGCGATGATGAAGCGCAGGTCCACGGCCATGGGCTGCTGCATGGCCAGCAGATCAATGGAGAGCTCATCCACTTCGCGTTCCAAGGCGTTGATCTGGGCTTCATCGCGCAGCACCAGTTCGCACACGGCGACGTCGCGGTTCTGAAAGGCGCGCACCGCGCGTTCCACCGCCTGCTCGGCCATGCCGCCCATGGCCAGCAGCTTCTGTTTCAGGTCGTCCATTCCTTGATGAAAGCGAGTTCGCGTCATCCAAACCTCCCGGTAATGTAGTCTTCCGTCCGCGTGTCAGAAGGCTTGGTAAACATCTTTTCGGTCTTATCGTATTCCACCATGGCGCCCATCAGAAAGAAGGCTGTAAATTCAGCCACGCGCGCGGCTTGCTGCATGTTATGCGTCACAATCACAACGGTGTACTGTTTCTTGAGCTCAAAAATCAGGTCTTCGATCTTTGCCGTGGAGATGGGATCGAGCGCCGAAGCCGGCTCGTCCATAAGCAGGACGTCGGGTTCCACCGCCAGAGCCCGTGCGATGCACAAACGCTGCTGCTGCCCGCCGGACAGGCTGGCCCCTGACTTCTTTTTCAGATCGTCTTTGACTTCCTCCCAAAGCGCCGCTTTCTTGAGCGACTCTTCGACAATCACGTCAAGCTCTCTGCGGTTGGAGAAGCCGTTCAGCTTGAGTCCCGCAGCCACGTTGTCATAGATGGACATGGTGGGAAAAGGATTGGGCTTTTGGAACACCATGCCAATGCGTCGCCGCACGGAAACCGCGGGCACGCCCTTGCCGTAGATGTCCATGTCGCCGACGGTGACTTTGCCTTCCACGCGCGTATCCGGCAGCGTCTCATGCATGCGGTTGAGGCAGCGCACAAAGGTTGACTTGCCGCACCCGGACGGCCCAATGATGGCCGTGGTGTGCTTGTCCGGCAGATCAAGATTGATGTTGCGCAGCGCCTGCGTCTTGCCGAACCAGGCGCTGAGGTCTTTTACGTGGATCCCGGCGTCCATTTAGTTGGTCCCTTTCAACACGCCCCGGCTGGCAACATAGCGGAAGATAATTACCGTCCCCATAATGATGGTGATCAGCACCAGGGCGCCCGTCCAAGCCTGCCGGTGCGCCTGGTCATACGGCATGGTTGCGTACTTGAAAATCTGCAACGGCATCGCAGCCACCGGCTGGTTGAGTTTGAAGCTCCAGAACTCGTTGCCCAGGGCGGTGAACATGAGCGGCGCCGTCTCGCCCGCGATGCGGGCAAAAGCCAGCATGATGCTGGTGATGATGCCGGAACTCGCCGTGGGAATCACCACCGAAAGCGTGGTCCGCCATTGCGGTATTCCCAGCCCAAAGGCCGCTTCACGGATGGACTGCGGCACCAGGAGCAGAACTTCTTCCGTGGTGCGGGCGATGACCGGAATCATCATGATGCCCAGCGCCACCGAGCCGGCAAACAGCGAGAAATGCCTCTGTGTCGCCACCACCAGGGCCCAGACGGTGGTGCCGATTACGATGGACGGCACTCCGTTGAGCACGTCGGCGGTGAAACGCACGAAGTTGCCGTAAGCGTTGCGCCCGTATTCGGCGAGAAAAACCCCGGAGCCAATTCCCAGCGGTATGCCAATCGCGCTGGCCACCACCAGGAGCATCAGCGTTCCCACGATAGCATTGGCCATGCCGCCGCCGGTTTCGCCCACCGGCACAGGTATCTGCGTCAGGAACGCCCAGTTCAGCTCAGTGATGCCGTTTTTGACCACGGTCCCCAGAATCAGGAACAATGGCACGGTGACCACCAGAGCAAAAAGCGTGATCACCCCGAGCGCCAAGCCGTTGGTCGCCCGCCGACGCCATTGAATGTTCTGTGTGATCGGCCTAGGCATTCACCCTCGCAGGCATTCCCCGGGTGATGGACCAGACCAGCAAGCTGGCCAGCGCGTTCACAATCAGCGTCAACACAAACAGCACTAATGCCAGTTCCACGACAGCGCTGAGATACATATCGCCCACCGCTTCCGAAAATTGGTTGGCGATGGAGCTGGCCAGTGTGTCACTTGGCGCGAACAGTGATTTGACGATCTGCGCGCGATTGCCGATCACCATGGTCACCGCCATGGTTTCTCCAAACGCCCGGCCTAAGCCAAGAATGACCGCCCCCAGAATTCCCGGGCGCGCGTTGCGCAGCACGCTGATGCGCAGCATCTCCCACTTGGTGGCGCCCAGGGCAAGCGCTGCTTCGCGCTGCTGCCGGGGCACAGCCGACACCACCTCCCGCGTAATAGACGCGATGATCGGCAGGATCATGATGGCCAGGATCACTCCTGCCGCCAGCATGCCGTAGCCATACTTGGGGCCGGTAAACAATCCCGTCCAGCCGAGATACCTGGCCAGAAAAGGCTCAACATATGAGCGCAAAAATGGCGCCAGCACAAAGATCCCCCACAAGCCATAAATCACGCTGGGGATGGCCGCCAGCAACTCCACCAAAAGCGACAGAATGGGACGAATGAATCGCGGGCAGATTTCGGTGAGGAAGAGCGCGGTTCCCAGCGAAAGAGGCACGGCTAGAACCAGCGCCACCAGTGAGGAAACCACCGTCCCGTAGACCACGGGGAGCGCGCCAAAGTTTTCCGCGACCGGGTCCCAGATAGTCTTGGTGAGAAAGCTGAACCCGAACTTGCTGATGGACAAGTGGGACTGGGCAATCAGCTCGTACAAAATCAGCCCAACGATCGCCACCAGGGCGATGGCGCATGCCGTAGCCAGAGAACGAAAAGCCGCGTCTGCGAACACGCTTTCCTTGGCGCTCAACCTGCGTTTGGGCACCACCACGGGTCCCGATCCGGGGCCGGCAGGCCCGCTCAAGGCTGTATCCGGCTCTTGTGAGCTGGAATCGCCGGAAGCCGCGGGTTCGGGGAGTGTCCGCATGTCTGCAAGCTACCAAAGCATTGTTAAATGATTGTTAAAAAAGAGCGCCGGGGTTGAAGCCGGCGCTCAGAGGTGGAAGGAGGCTGAGAATTCCCGTGCGTGAAGCGGTGCCCGATGCCCGCGAAGAATTGCGGTCAATTTACTTCTTCGCGGACTGCTTGTTCTCTTGCTGGTTGGCTGACTTCTTCTGGTCTTTTACTCTGATCTCTTTGATCCGGGCCTTGACCTTGGCCGCCACATTCTTGGGAAGCGGCGCGTATTGCAGGGACGAAGTCATCCCCTGGCCCTTGTCCACCATCCAATTCAGAAAATCGACAAAGGCTTTCTCCTTGGCGGCGTCTTTCCATTCCACCGGAACCAGCAGCCAGGTAAAGCTGCTGATGGGGTAAGCCGCCTTGCCGGGAGCGTTGGTAATGGAAACGCGGAAGTCCTCCGGCATGTCTTTCACTGAAGCGGCAGCTGCAGTTACCGAATCCAGGCTGGCCTTCACAAACTCTCCGGCGGCATTTTGCACGCTGCCGTAGGGCATGTTGTTGGAGACGGCGTAGATCAACTCCACGTAGCCAATGCTTCCCGGTGTCTGCTTGACCGTTCCGGCTACGCCTTCATTGCCCTTGCCGCCCAGGCCCACCGGCCAGTTCACAGAAGTCCCTTTGCCGACTTTGCTCTTCCACTCCGTACTCACTTTCGACAGGTAGTCAACCCAGATGTAGGTTGTGCCGCTGCCGTCCGTGCGATGGACAACCACAACGTCCATATCAGGGAACTTAACGCCCGGATTGGCTTTGGCCAGCCGCGGGTCATTCCACTTGGTGATCTTGCCCAGAAAAATGTCTGCCAGCACGTCGCCGGTAAACTTCAGCTCGGCATTCACGCCGGGAATGTTGTACATGGGGACGTCGGCGCCCAGCACCGTGGGGATGTGCAACAGCTTGAACGGCGTTTCCGAGAGCTGCTTGTCGTCCATGGGACCGTCGCTGGCTCCAAAGTCTACCGTTCCGGATTGGACCTGTTTGATCCCGCCGCCGCTGCCAATGGACTGGTAGTTGATGGCGACATTCGGATGTTGTTTGTGATATTCGCTGAACCATTTTGAGTAAATCGGGTTGGGGAAAGTCGCGCCGGCGCCGTTCAGGTTCGTATCGGCGGACGCGGTCCCCAACATCAGTGCCAGCATCAGCCCGGCGAGCAAGTTGATCCGCATCAGTGCCTCCTTCAAGTTGGTCTCGAGTCATCTGAACTCTAGGAGAGCTTTGTTACAAACTGATGAAAAGCAGATGAATAGAAAATGAAAACAGGTCAGGTGGCTGCTCTGAAGGCGGTAAGAACATGAAACAACAGGGACGGACGCGCGGAGTCGAGCACTCTACAGCTGATGGGAATCTAGTATTTGTCATCCCTCTACGACGTGCCATCCCGAACCGCGACGGCGAGCCTTGGTGAGCCGAAGCAGCGTGAGGGATCTGCTCCGCAGGAGGGCGTTGCATCCTAGTGGCCGACGCTGGCGGCAGGCCATCGCGACCATTGGCAGCAGCGGGCAGATTCCTCAGCCTCGCGTACACTCCGTGCAAGAAATTGAGATCATCGCAGCTCGGCTTCGGAATGGCACGTTGTTGATCCAGGCGCGCCCTCTTCGTCTGCTTCTCACGCCTTGGGCAGCGTAAAGAAGAACGTGGAACCGTGCCCTACGCTGCTTTCCACGCGTACAGTCCCGCCGTGGTTGAGGACAATGTGTTTCACAATGGCCAACCCAAGGCCGGTGCCGCCGGTTTCGCGCGAGCGCGCTTTGTCCACGCGATAGAAGCGCTCAAAGATGCGCGGCAGGTGTTCAGAAGAAATCCCCGGGCCAAAGTCCTGGACATAAAACTCCACTACGCCGGGATGCTCTTCGGCGCCGATGAGAATCTTCTTGCCGCTCTGGGCGTAGCGCAGCGCGTTGCTGATCAGGTTGGCAAAGACCTGATGGATGGCGTAGGCGTCGGCGAGCACCTCTGTCTCCGGAACGCTGCCCACGCTGATCTCCACGCCGGCGGCCTTGGCGTCTTCCTGCAGGGAACTCGCGGCTTCGGAAACCAGTTGTCGAGCAGAATGGGGACGCGCATCGAGCTTTTCTTCGCCCGACTCCACGCGCGCCAGCACCAGCAGGTCTTCGGTGAGGCGTCCCATGCGCTCGGCGTTGCGGCGGATCACTTGCAGAAAGTCGCGGGCATCGCCGCCGCCGATCTCGCCGGAATCAAGCAGCGTTTCCGCGTAACCGCGGATGGAGGTCAGCGGCGTGCGCAGCTCGTGGGACACGTTGGCGATGAAGTCCCGCCGCGTTTTCTCCACGCGCTCAATCTCTGATATGTCGTGCAGCACGCTCACCACACCGCCGTCGGGCAACGGTTCAGCGGTAATCGAAAACGATCGCCGGCCCACCAGGCCAGCCGCAATGTGGCTCTCCCGCTGCTTGGAAGCAAGCGCGGACCGCAGCGTGGAAAGGAAGTCCGGATGCCGCACCAATTCGGTCACCGGCGCGCCAATCTTCACCGGCTGGTGGACCATGCGGGTGATGGCCTGGTTGGCCCACAGGACTTTCATGTCCGGCGAGACCGCGATCACGCCATCCGTCATGCTGTTGAGTAGCGCCTCCAGTTGCGACCGGCTTTCACGCACGGCATTAAAGTTTTCTTCCAGGCGGCGCGCTGTCCGGTCCAGGGCCATGGCGACCTGCGCGACTTCATCACCGCTGGTTTGCGCGATGCGCGCGGTCAGGTCGCCGGCCGCAACCTGTTCGGCGAACTTCACGATGCGCTTGAGTCGCGAAGAAACGTTCTGCGCCACAGCGATAGCCAACACCAGGGCGAAGAGCAAGGCCCACGCCGTTCCGCGCAGCAAAGTGTTGCGGACGGCCTCAATATGGCCGCGAAATGAAGCTAGAGGATAGGCGAGCCGGACTACTTTGTCCCCGCTGGGCACGGCGACGTAGAGGAACTCAACGCCCACGGTGTGGCTGAGCCGCGTGGCCGTGCCGGTCAAGCCTTTCAGGGCAGCCGCCACTTCAGCGCGCGCAGCGTGGTTTTCCATGGTTTTGGGGTCAGCCTCGGAATCGGCCAGCACAACGCCGTCGCCGGCGATGACGGTGACGCGCGTTTCCGTGATGCGGGACTCCTCGGCGGCCATCTGCTGCAATGAGTGGTCGTGATCGTTCTGCACGCGCAGCGCGAAACCCTGCGCGTTCTGCACCAGCAAACGCTCAATGTCCGTTTGGACGGAGCTTTCCCAGGTGCGCCGTACGCTCAAGTCCAGCGTGAGCGTAGCGACGGCAATCACCGCGACGAAAGCGGCCAGGGTCTTGAGGAAGATGCGGTTCCTCATTTTGCCGCCTCAAACTTGTAGCCCGCGCCGCGTACCGTCCGCAGATATTGCGGGTCTTCGGGATCGCGTTCAATTTTTTCCCGCAAGCGCCGGATGTAAACGTCCACCGATCGTGGTGTGACAAAGGACATGTCGCGCCACACCGCGTCCAGCACCTGGTCGCGAGTGAAGACCCGGCCGGGATGCGAAGCCAGAAAGTGGAGCAGGCGAAATTCCGTGGCGGT
>JBGPLR010000168.1:0-6848 GCA_041486545.1 Terriglobia bacterium | reverse complement strand
AGCGTCCCGGAAAGCGGCCGCAAGGCCAGCGTGTGCCGGTACGTTGCAAAGCGGTGCTTGGCCATAGTGCTGTACGCGGCCTTCAGTCCGCGAGCCAGCAAGTCCGCCGTGACCGGCTTGGGGACGGTGAAGTGTATGCGTTTGCCTAGACTCTCCAGGACCCCGGCGTCGCGCACCACCACCATGGAGATTCCGCCCCATTGGCTGTACGAATCCAGGCACGCCAGTTTATGAGCGCCGGGAACGTCATAGTCGCAGATGGCCAAGTCAAACCGGTTCCCCCGGATCAGCAGGTTCGCCTCTTCGGTGGTGCGCACGGTGCGGATCTCCACCCCGTACTCTTCGAAAACTTTCCTGACCGCATCCAAGGGCAGGGTGTCTCTGGACAGCAACAACGCGGAAAAAAAATTGCGAAGCATGAATTCTTTCAGCCTTCTTAACAGAACTATGAATTGCGGCCAGCGGGGCAGATGTATGGCTGCTTACAGGCTCTACTTTGTCACTTTCTGGCAGTGAGATGCCGTGATCCTAGTCACGCGCGAAGGACTGGGAGGAGAGTGGCCGGATGGACAGTGCGGATCGGGGCCGCTGGGCGTCAGGCAGGATCGCTACTTGAACAAACGTGTCACCCGCTGCGGGAAGACGACGAGTCAGGGAACGGGCGAAGGACGATGTGCTACAATGTGTTCATGGCAAACACTCGCAGCGCAACTTTTAGTGTTCGGCTTAGACCGAAGACGAAGAAGCGCCTGGCCAAGCTTGCGGAGGCCACAGGGCGCACCTCCAATTTCCTGATCTCCGACGCTGTGGAATCCTACGTGGCCGATCAGGAGCGCCTGTTGGCCGAAGTCCATCAAGCCGATCGCCAGCGCAAGACTGGCCATTACGTGAAACATGAGGACATGAAAGCCTGGCTCCTGTCCTGGGGGACGAACCAGGAGCTGCCCCCGCCTAAGTGTGCCTGCGGCAAAGAACACGATGACGGAGCTTTGTGCCGCTAGAGATCGTCTGGTCGCCGCTGGCCCTGGCCCGGTTGAAAGAAATCCACGCTTACGTTTCCCTGGACAAGCCAGAGGCCGCGGAACGGCTGGCAACCCGCATCGTTGCGGTAGTTGAAGTTCTCCGACAACATCCCTATGTGGGCCGCGCCGGATCTCAACCGGGAATTCGAGAATTAGTCATTGGGGGAACTCCGTACATCGTTCTGTATCGTGTGCGGGCCCGGCAAGTAATCATCAGCACGATTTGGCACGGGATACACCAGAAAGAGCCATAGACACGCGGCGCGCCCCTTCGCGAAATCATCGCACTGAAAATCTCTTGTCTCGCCGGTCCATCACCAGGTGTAATGCGCCGTGTAGGTCACAGTCTTTTCGCCATCGGCCGGCACTTGCACGCGGTACTCAATGGTCTTGCTGTCCAGCTTGTTGAAGGGATCTGAGTTTCGTTGGATGTCCCAGTTGGACCAGCGGTACAAGTGTTCCACCACGCGGACCTCGATGGGCTCTTTCTTGTGGTTGCGCAGCTTGATCTCAAAACTCTCGTCCACCCAGTGGGCGTTGCGGTCAACCTTGTAATAGGTCCGCTTGCGCTCGCCCACGGCGTCAAACACGTTGCCGGTGTACAGGCGGATGGTCTCGTCGCTGGCCGTGTGGTCAATCAGGTTCTCGCCGGTGAATTCCATCTGGCCGTCCGTGTCGCGGCGATAGAAGCGCACCCGGCCTTTGGGAAGGGGAAGACCCAGATGGTTCTCTTTGCTGTTCTTGAATTCCACCATGGCCCATATCTTGGGGTTGGACTGGACGCCAAAATTCTCCATGTCGCGGATGCTTTCCATGGGGAAGTTGCGGTAGTTCTGGTCAATCTTCACGCCGTCGTACACATAGAGTTTCTGAGAAGCGATCCCGGCGGCGCGGACGAACTCCACCTGTTTGGTTTCGCGATCGTAGAGCGTGGTGGCGCGTTCCAGGGTGTACAGATGGTATTCGTCAAAGCTGCGCTCGGTGACCGCGGGTGCGGCCGCCTCCATGCGCGCGCCATTGACGGCGAAACCGTCAGCCATTGCAGCGCCGGGCTGTATCTTGTTCACGTCGCCGGCCATGAGCTTGATGCGCGCGTTAGGAAAAGTCTTGCCGGTCTGGTTGTCCAGCGTGACCCAGCCCACAATCTCCAGCAGATTGCCCGTGACCGGGGCGACCACGTTGTAGTCGGCGTGCCAGCTCATGCCGCCGGTCACGTAGCTGAACTCAGCGTTCGTGCTTCCCGCTTTATCGCTTTGCAAAAGCCAGGAAAGCGTGGGTTTCAGAATGGTGTCATTGCTGAGGGCGGGAAACACCGGCAGGCCGGGCAGTCCGAACTGCAATTTGCCGTCAATCTCAATGATGGGTTCGCCGTTGCCGGCCGCAACGTAGGCCTGCTGCGCCTGGTAGTACTGCTGGCCGTAGGCGCTGTAAGCCTGGTAATGCGGCGTGTATCCGCTGCGGATGATTTTGCCCGGCATCAGCCGGCGATTACCGTCTTTGTCCGCCACCAGAAATTCAATGGTCTTGCCTTCGTAGAGTGATAGCAGCCTTCCTTGCGACGCCACGTCACTGCGGTAGTTCTGCTCCAGGATGCGGAGATCGCGGCCGCTCTTGAGGTCGCGCAGGATCACCGAGTCCGGTTCCAGGTGCGAAGTGATGTCAGTGATTTCGAGTTGATTGGCGCCGCTTTTGAGCTCCAGCGGCAGCGTTTGCCGCACCACGGCGAACGACTGGTTGTAGATGGTCAGCGCCGGGGCGTCGTTGCCTGGCTTGCCGGATTTGTCCTGAGCTAAGGCCGGGTTCGCGAGCAGAAGCCCCATGAGCAGGAACGCGGGCAGAAACGAAGTCCAAAGAGTTCGCCGCATGGTTGTCATCCTCTTTCTTTTTTTAGTGTTTGGCCGCAACCGAGGGGGAGACAGATCGGATTCTAAGCTAAACAGAGAACGTTGCGGCCGGCCTTTCTTGCGGGAACCTGGATACGGAACGTTCCACAGGTAGCGGTTACATGGTATGCCTAGAGTAACTCCTCAGCTATTATTGCGTGTGCTAACCTTTTGCAGGAGTTAGACTTGCGCCCTTTTGAAAAAGCACCGCCGGATGTCCAGGAGCTCCTCAGCAAGCCGATCCGCGAGCTGGGGCTGAAGCTGGAAGGCTCGCCCCTGGAGCGGTACGTCCAGCAGCTTTATCGCGAACTGGAGCGCAAGGGCCTGAAGAAGTTTCGTCCCGCGTGCTACCTCACCGACGAATGGGGCTGCCCTTCCGGCGAGCCGGTGATCGGCATTCCTTTTTATCTGGCCGATCCCAAACTGGCCCGGCTGGAAAAAGAAATGAACGACCTGGAAGACGCGCGCCAGATCATGATGTACCTGCGCCATGAGGCGGGCCACGCCATCAACTACGCCTACGCTCTCTACAAGACGCCGGAATGGAAACAGCTTTTTGGCCCGTACCGCAAGCCGTATCGCGACGCGTACCGGCCGATTCCTTTCTCGCGCAGTTTTGTTCGCCACATGGAAGGCTGGTACGCGCAGAAACATCCGGACGAAGATTTTGCTGAAACCTTTGCCGTGTGGCTCACGCCGGGTTCGCGCTGGCGCAAGCGTTACCAGGGCTGGCCGGCCATGGGAAAGATCCGCTACGTGGACCAAATGGCCCGGCGTCTGGGGAAGACCGATCCGGTCCGTCCCCGCGGACGGACCGACATTACCGTGGAGGAAATGGACACCACGGTGGCTGCGTTTTATGAGATGGCACAGCTAGAGGAGCCTTCGCCCGGCGATTTGCCGCTGGACTCCGATCTGGAAGACATCTTCAAAGTCGGGCGCCGCCGCAAGAACGGCGTCAGGCCGGCGGCCGACTTGCTGCGGGAAAATCGCAAATCCTTGGTGGACAAGCTGACCTACTGGACCGGAGTGCAGCGCCCGCTGGTCAGGAAGCTGGTGGAATCCATTGAAACCCGCGTCAGCGAGCTGAACTTGCGCTCCGACGTAAAGCTGGAGAAAGACTATCTTACGGAAATTACCGTATACGCCACCGCGCTGGCCATGAACTACGTGGCGCGCGGCAAATTTGTACAAACATAAAACATGAGGGACTGGTATGGTCCCGGCTTGTTGGCCGCAAGCTGAACGGGAAATGCTATGGAGAAGAAACTGAAAGTCGCGATTCTTTACGAAAACTGGGGCGAGGAAGAAGTGTCCGCTCCGGAACCGGAAAAGAAGAAGCGTCCGGGCAAGAGACGCAAGAAACGTGAGAAGCATGACCGCGAAGAAATCTTTGAAGCGCTGGAGAAACTGGGCCATGAGCCCAGCTACGTTGTCCTGGACGGAGAAGACAAATCCCTGACCGCGCTGGCGCGCGTGGAAACTGACCTGTTCTTCAACCTGGTGGAGTCCTACGCCGGCGACGACAACAAGGAAATGCACGTGGCCGCCTACCTGGACCTGCTCGGCCGCCCGTACACCTGTGCCGGCCCGCAAGGGCTGTACATGGCGCAGGACAAGGGCCTGGCGAAAAAACTGTTCGAATTTCACGGCATCCGGACGCCCTATTTCGCCACATGCTATCAAGGCAATCTGGAACACTCGCATGACATCGAGTTCCCCCTCATCGTAAAGCCCATTTCAGAAGACGGATCACTGGGCATTGATAAGGACGCGGTCGTCACCAGCGTGAAGGAGCTGATGCAGCGCATTCATTACGTCCAGGAGGAATTCGATTCTCCCGCGCTGATTGAAGAGTACATTGAGGGCCGTGAAATCTACGCCGGCATTATCGGCAACCAGCGTCCGGAAGTGCTGCCGATGATTGAGCTGGACCTCTCACGCCTGCCCGCCGGAATGCCCAAAGTCGCGGGCACGGAGGTGAAGTGGGAAAAAGACAGTGAAGCGTACAAAGTCACCAAGTCGGCACCGATGGAAGATATAGATGAGGCGACCGCCAAGGTGCTGAGCAAGACCGCGCTGGTCACGTACCAGATTCTCAAACTGCGCGACTACGGCCGCATTGATATGCGCATTTCAGCCAAGGGCGAAGTTTACGTGATTGAGGCCAATCCCAACCCTTGGTTGTCCAGCGACTCAGAGTTCTTTATGTCAGCCAAGAAATCCGGGCGCTCCTACGCGGAGATGATCAGCGAGATCGTGGAACTGGCCCGCGGCGACCGCCGCCGCCGCGACAAACTGCGGATTGGATGAACTCAAAATCCATGCTGGGCCATCAGCGCGCCCGACGCATTTCAAACCGCTGGGTTACCTCAATTCCGCTCGCCGCCGGGGCTGACCAGTCTTGTTTCCCGAGCGATGCATGCGCCTCACACGCGCAGCGGCGATTCTTGGGAGAAGGACATAACAGCATGGTCTCCAACAATCGCTCCATGGCCTCATCGCTGATCACGTAGCCGTCGTGCTGCCATGATTCGGAATCCAGGCTGCCGTGCCGGCTTTCGCGATAGACAGCCAGCCCGCGGAACGTGCATTCCGCACACTTCACGGTTTGAAGGGTGACTTCATCGTCATCGCCGCTGGGCAGCAGTTCCACAGAGAAAGTAATGCTCAGTGAGCTCTGATCACAGACTGGGCAGACAAAAGACATTCATTCTTCCCTTCAGGGTTTCCGCTCATTCCACGCGCACGCCTGGTTCTTTCTCTTCAATGCGCGTGGCCTGAAAGGCAACTTCACGCCATTTTCCTTCGCGCTTGACCAGCACGCGCGTGACCCGGTTAGGCCCGCTGCTTTTCTTGCCGTTCCTGGTCAGTTGGAAGTCGTAAATCACGTTGACGACAGCCGTGTCGCCATAGACCCGCACCAGCATTTCTCTGGGCTCCAGCATGTGGTATTTCACCGCGCCGGTTTTCATGGCGAGCAAGGCAACGTCTTTGGAGACCATCTGCCCGCGGGCTTCGACACGGACAAGGTCATCGGCAAAGTATTGCTGGAAGAAAGCAGTGTCGCCTTTCAGTGCGGCCTGCTGTACTTTCTCCAGCAGCTCACGGATTTCGGGCTCGGCTTTTTTCTCCGGCGCCGGTTCGGTCTCTTTGATGTCTTGGGGGCGCGCCGAAGCCAGCACTGCGCAAACGGCCGCCAGGCAGATGATGAGTATCAGGCAGATGGGGGAGAATCGCAGGCTTCTCAATGGGGTTCTCCTTTAAAAACGCTTTGGTTGCGACGGAAACGAACGCCAAGCCCAAACATGTTAAGAGTGAACGCTGACGGCGGTCAAATCTTGCGGAGAGCGCGCCACTCCTCACGATGCATTTCGTTGCACATCCTCACTCTGCGCAGGTCAGTCCCGCTTGCGTTCGTGCTTTTCCGCACACTCCACCATGGCTTCCATGGCCTTGGCGATACGGCGGGCTTGCGACGCCGGATTACGGTAGCCAACAATACCAAGCAGGTGGAAGCGGCGTTGTCCCGGCGGCATGAGTTCCCGTCCGGCGCGCGCTTTGGGATTGCGCGCCAGCGCTACTTGCAACACGGGAGGCAGTTCGCGTTCGGCTTCCATGGTCAGCATTAGGCGTTCGGCAAGCTGCTCCGCGCGGCGCTTGCGCGTTTCTGCCTGCTTACCTTGGTTGATCCATCGCGCGATGTCATGGCGCGCGGAGAAGCTCAGCGAATCGTGATACTTCTTTAGCGTCTTGGACTGTTTGAGAACGCACGCCAGTTCGGGTGATGGCGGGATTGTGCGCTTCTCCGTGTCCGGCTCGAGCCGGAAGCGGGCTTTCATTCCGGCCCGCAGGCCACTGCCTTTTTGCACCTGCTTGTTGACCATCATCATGTGGCCGCGCTCGCGCGTGGGAAACAGCGCTGTGCGGAAGGCGAACCCGT
>JBGPLR010000167.1:0-6892 GCA_041486545.1 Terriglobia bacterium | reverse complement strand
GGGCTTCACGCTCGCCGCCGAGTTGTTGGATGACGGGACTGGGCGAGGAACCAAGAGCTACCGTATTGGCATCAGCCGGGCCAACGTCATGCGCGTGCAGAAACTGCCCTTTCATGAAGCTTGGCCCAAGTCGCTGGCAACCTGCAAGGAAAACTCGCTGTTGATTTACGTGCTCGTGGGCAAGATGTTCGAACGCAAAATGTCCATTCGTTCGATGAGTGGCCCCATCGGCATCGCGGTGATATCCGGCGACGCCCTCCGGGAAGGCATGGCGGAATTGATGAAGGTCATGGCCCTCATCAGCATCAACTTGGCCATTTTTAACCTGTTCCCCATACCCATCCTGGACGGCGGGCTCATGCTCATGCTGCTGATTGAAAGCGTGATGCGCCGCGACATTAACCAGCAGGTCAAAGAACGCGTCTACCAGGCTGCTTTTGTGTTCCTGATCCTGTTTGCCGCCATGGTCATCTACAACGACCTGGCCAAACAGTTCCATGGGTAGTCAATGCTCATTTTGAAATTTTTAAGGACCGCCGGAGGCCCGGCGGTTTTTGATTTTGCGGGCGGCCCTCAGCTTGTGCCCACCAGCTTCTTCGCCTCGGCATCCCATCGCCACGCGGCTTCTGGTCCTGTCAGGTGCACTCCGCCCAGCCACACGTCAATCCCGCCGCAGAGCTTGATCCAGTCGGCTTTGCCGGCCAGCAGCTTGCGACCGTCTTCGCTGATGGAGTAAGCGTCATCAGCATCCTTCTGCAAGGCCGGATGGGGACCAGATGCGAGGCCGGCGATACGCAGAAAGACGGACGCGTCGCCCCACGGGCACTCTTCGAATTTGGTCGCGGCAACATAGATGTCACGCTTGCTTCTGGCGCCGGATTCAGCGGCGCGTAAGATCTGGCGTTGGGTGCGGGAGAGTCCGTCCTGCGCTCCGGGATACTCCTCAAACCAGCGCATCAACGCCGCGTGCAGGAACCGCATTTCAGGAAAGTCGCTGCCCGCCAGTTCCCACAGCTCTCCCGGCTCGGGCGCGCGAAACGCATGCCACACCTCTTTGCCAATTGCCAACTGGGTTGCGGAAACCGTGCGGCGCACCGGAAAAAGCCGTGCCAGTTGCGTGGCGCTTAACTGCCCCAGCCCGTAAAACGGCTGTACGCCAGGAAAGGCATTCTCCTGGATCAGGCTGAGCCGGGTCTTGCCCAGATCCTGCGTGGAAAACCAGTCGAGCAACTGGAGAAGCTGCAGCTGGTCGTTCAGATCATGCTCAAACCACAGCACTGCTTCTTCGTGCTTGCGGAAGCCGGCCAGCGCGCGGTCGCGCTCGGCAAAGCTGGCGCGAATTTGCTCAACGCTGCCCCAGCCAAAGCCCGCCAGCGACTGGGCGCGAACTTGAGACAGCGCCTCGAGGCTGTCCAACTGCGGGACGGGCCCGTCATGCAGCACGTCAGCCCAGGAGATGTATTGGCCGGGAAACCTGCCGTGGCGAAACGTCTCCACCACGGAGTCGCCGTTGGTAATGTGCAGCACAAGCAAAGGCTACCACAGGGTGCGCGGGGCCTATCCCGAAGAAAATGGGTTCCGTGAGGAGAAGGAGGGAACCCTTGGATCCTGGAGGTGAAGGGCTCCCCTTTGTGCAGTGAGGCATTCGATCACTATGTAGTTTCGTTTATAAAGCTTCGCGCCCCGGCCGTGGGTTAAAGGACAATGAATTCTTTTGGAAAGATTTCAGCCGCGCAGCGGCTTACTGATCACGCCCCCGCCAGGCGCGTTTCGGCGACCCGCTGCGTCTCTGGTCTATCGTCCCTTGCCCGGCAAACGGTAAAATAGTTACCCGGAGAAGGATGCCATGATGTCTAGGGTCTTTGCCTCGTTATTGCTGCTGCTGCCGGTGTTCTCCGCGGCCTCTGGTTCTTTCAACAACGACAAGCCCTATGACCGCAAGGAAGTGGAAGCCAAGCTCAAGCAAATCCTGGTGGGCAAAGTAGCGGTCATGCAAAGGTTTTACCGGGAACACGAACTGCATTTTGACTCGTACGGTGATCTGGTGGGTACCGCTAAAGTTGGTCCGTGGACGGCTTTCGGCCGCGTGGAAATTGCGACGGCGAAGCTGGGCGATAAGACGCTAGTTTTGACCGGCAAACGCAACATCATGCGCTGGGAAGGCACCGAGATGGGCAACTACACGCTGGACAATGATGAGGTCCGCATTACCATTGACCTGCCCCCCAATCCCAGCGGGACGGCCATTTCCGCCGCGCTCGCCAAAATCTTCCTTTTCCGCGCGCAGCGCTTGTCAGACATTGTGCCCGAGTACTGGAAAGATTTTCTCACCACCGAGCGGTCGCGCAGCGCGCAATGGCAACAGCGGCAGGCGGCAATGCTCAAAGACGTAAAAAACATTGGCGACGACGTCAAGCCTCCCCGGCTGCTTTCCAAGGCCAACAGCATTGAGATTGGACCCGCGCCGTTTAAGGACGTGAACGCCGAAACGGTCACGCTGCAGTTCATCGTTGGTCCCGGCGGAAGCGTCAAAGACGTGCAGATCACCAAACCGGTGGGCGCCGGGGCCGACGATCCCGTGGCGGAAGAGATTGCTCAGTGGAAATTTGAACCGGCCACCAGCAACGCCGCGCCGGTCAGCGTGTTGATGTACGCCAAGCGCCTGATCAGGTTTGAAAAGGAGCAGGGCATGCCGATGCACCCGTGTCCTTTGGCGACGGATGCCAAGGTCTGCCAGTGAAGGCGCCCGGCTCAGGAGGCGCCATTGCCACGCAAATGCGGCGCTGCAAGAGCGAGCGGCCAGGTGCAAGTACACTTGATTTTTAGCGCTCAAGTATAATCAGGCGTTTGCAACTTTCACTGTGAGGCTATCCGGCATGGCACAGCCAGCAATTGCGACTATTCCCGCATTGAAAGACGTTTTCACACAACTGAAGACCCGCATGGACAAGGCGGTGGAGGACTTCCGCACCAACCTGGCAGCGGCGCGCACCGGGCGCGCGTCCGTGCACATGGTGGATACCGTCCGCGTTCCTTACTACGGCTCTGAAATGCCGCTGAACCAGGTGGCCAGCGTGCACGTGCCGGAAGCACAGATGATCACCGTGCAGCCCTTCGATCCCAGCATTATGGGCGAAATTGAGAAGGCCATCCGCTCCGCCGGGCTGGGGCTGAACCCCATGAATGACGGCAAGCTGATCCGCGTCCCCGTGCCTCCGCTTACCGAAGAACGCCGCAAGGACATGGTCAAGCATCTACACAAGATTCTTGAAGACCACCGCACGGCCATACGCAACATCCGCCGCGACGGCAATGACGCCGTCAAGAAAGCGATGAAGGACAAGAAAATCGCCGAAGACGACGAGAAGAAAGCGCTGGACGAAATCCAGAAGCTGACCGACGCGGAAATCAAGAAGATGGAAGAGATGTCCGCGGCGAAAGAGAAAGAGTTGATGACGGTGTAACATCGTCAGATCTGGTGATCTGGTCATCGGGAAACCTGAACAGCAAACCAGCCCAGATATTCTGATCGTCCGACGATCCGATCTACCGATCGCCAGATCTAAATTCATGTCCGACCCAGCCGCCACTCCAGCGAACGCTGTTCCCGAAGCCGATGTATTTCCTCCGCAGCAGACCATCACGCCCAACTGGCGGCGCAGCTTCTGGGCGCTGATCATCACGCAATTTCAAGGCGCGTTCAGCCTTAACGTCCTGCGCTACCTGCTCACGTTTATGGTGCTGGGGATGGGCCTGGACGAAGCCCATCAGAACTCGCTGGCGTCGCTGATCTCTCTCCTCTTCTTTGTGCCCCTGGTCCTGTTCAGCATGGCCGGCGGATTTTTGGCCGATCGCTTCAGCAAACGCCAGGTCACCATCGCCACCAAGGTCATTGAAATTGCCGCCATGGCGGTGGCCATCTTTGCCTTGTCCGCGACGCAACAGCAGCATCTGGGCCAGGTCACGGAGCTGTGGCACAGACCGTCGCTAATCTTCAGCAACTTCCCGCTCCCGCTGTTCGTGCTGTTTGTTGTGGCCATGCAGGCAGCATTGTTTGGTCCGTCCAAGTATGGGCTGCTGCCGGAACTGCTGCCGGAGAAGTGGCTCTCCTGGGGCAACGGCATCATCGAACTGGGGACGTTTCTGGCCATCATTTCCGGCGCAATGGCCGCGGGCTGGTTCGCGCAGACCTTACATGGACATGAAGGCTACGCGGGCGTGGTCCTGGTGGGGCTTGCCCTGCTGGGGCTGCTGAGCAGCCTGGGCATCGCGAAAGTTCCTGCTGCCGCTCCGCAAAAGAAGTTGCAGGCGAATTTCTTGGCCGAGTTGTGGGAGCAGATCCAGATCATGCGTCCCGACCGCCCGCTCTGGCTGGCGGTGATCGGCAACACCTACTTCTGGTTTCTGGGCACCTTGTTCCTGACCACTGTTCTGATTTACGGGAAGGATGTACTTCACGTCAGCCCCGCGCGCATCGCCCTGCTGGACGCTGCCCTGGCCTTGGGTATAGGCGTCGGCAGTCTGCTGGCCGGCTATGTTTCCGGTAACAAGATTGAATACGGCCTGATTCCGCTGGGCGCGCTGGGCATGACGGCGATGGCCGCGCTGGTAGGCGGCGTTCACCACACGTTCTGGTCAGCGATTGTGGCCTTGGCCGGGTTGGGAATCTTCGGCGGCTTGTTCGCAGTACCGGTGAACGCGATCATCCAGTACCGTCCCGCGGCCGACAACAAAGGCGGCGTGATTGCCGCGGCCAATTTGCTTTCGTTTATTGCCGGGGCCGCAGCTTCGGGAATGTACTTCGTGCTGACGCGTTTTGGGCATCTACATGCCCCCGGCGTGTTCCTGGCCGGCGCCGTCTTCACTCTGGCGGGAACCATCTACGTTCTTTACTTGCTGCCGGACTGGTTCCTGCGCCTGCTGCTGTTTTTCCTGACGCACACCCTGTACCGCATCAAAGTCATCGGTCGCGACAACATTCCGGAAAAGGGCGGCGCGCTGTTCGTCTCCAATCACATGTCTTTTGTGGACGTGTGCCTGCTCATCGCCTCCACTGACCGGCCCATCCGCTTTGTGATGTTCCAGGGAATTTACGACCAGCCCATGATCAAGCCGTTCGCCAAGATGATGGGCGCGATTCCCATTTCGTCCGAGCTGCGTCCGCGGGAGATGATCCGCTCGCTGCGCACCGCCAGCGACGCCATCCGCAACGGCGAGATTGTCTGCATTTTTGCCGAAGGCCAGATCACCCGCACCGGGCAATTGCTTCCTTTCCGTCGCGGCATGGAGCGCATCATGAAAGGAGTTGATGCGCCGATTGTCCCCATCAATCTCCACGGCGTGTGGGGCAGCGTTTTCAGCTTTGAGCGCAACCGCTTTCTGTGGAAGTTTCCCCGGCGCATTCCTTATCCGGTCACGGTGAGCTTTGGTAAATGGCTTCCCGCCGACGCGCCCGCCGTGGAAGTGCGGCGCGCGGTGCAGGAGTTGCAGACCGCCGCCTTCACCGCCGACTACAAACCCAAGCTCACGCTGGACAAAACTTTCGTGCGTACCTGCCGTCGCTATCCCTGGCGCTTTGCCGCCGCCGACGGACGCGTCCCCAAAATCAGCTTTGCCGGCCTGCTCAATCAATCCATCTTCGTCGCGCGACGCATGAAGCCGCTGTGGCAAGACCAGGAGATGGTGGGCATCCTGCTGCCGCCGTCCGTGGGAGGCGCGCTGGTGAACTACGCCGCGTCGCTGCTTGGACGCGTGCCGGTCAACCTGAATTACACGGCCAACAATGAAGTTCTGGCGTCGTGCGCCAAGCAATGCAATCTGCAAACCGTGATTACGTCGAAGGCGTTTCTCGAACGCTTCCCGGCCATGCAGATTCCCGGCAAGACCATCCTGCTGGAAGATGCGCTGGATGCGCCGCGATTCGGTGAAAAGCTGGCTGCGCTGTTCCTGGCGTGGACGTTCCCGTACCGGCTGCTCAAGCGCGCGCTAGGCGCCAAGCCGCAAGGCGCCGGCGATCTGGCCACGGTGATCTTCTCCAGCGGCAGCACGGGCGATCCCAAGGGCGTGATGCTCACGCACTACAACATCTATTCCAACATTCGCCAGGTCACCCAGGTATTCATGCTGCAAGGCAAAGATAAGGTCCTGGGGATTCTGCCGTTCTTCCATTCCTTCGGCTTCACCGCAACCCTGTGGATGCCGGTGGTGCACGGCATCGGCGTGGTATTCCATCCCAACCCGCTGGACTCCAAGTCCATCAGCGCGCTGGTATCGAAGTACAGTGTCACCTTCCTGGTGGCCACGCCCACGTTCCTGCAAGCTTACATGCGGCGCTGTTCGCCGGAACATTTTGGCAGCCTGCAATATGTGATGGTGGGCGCGGAGAGATTGCCGGAGCGCGTGGCGCTGGCGTTTGAAGATATTTTTGGCATTCGTCCGCTGGAAGGCTACGGATGCACGGAGTGTTCGCCAGTGGTGGCCGTGAACGGGCGCGACTTCCGCGCTCCAGGCTTTCGCCAGGTGGGCGGCCGGCGCGGGACCATTGGACATCCTCTGCCCGGAGTAAGCGTAAAGGTGGTTGATCCTGACACGCTCGAACCGCTGCCGCCGGGCAAGCCCGGCATGTTGATGGTGAAAGGACCCAACGTGATGAAAGGCTACCTGGGCCGTCCGGAGAAGACCGCCGAAGTGCTGAAAGACGGCTGGTACATCACCGGGGACATCGCCAACCTGGAAGAAGACGGCTTTCTGACCATCACCGACCGGTTGTCACGCTTCAGCAAGATCGGCGGCGAGATGGTGCCGCACATCAAGGTTGAAGACAAACTGCATGAGCTGGCCGGCTTGACGGAACAGGTGTTTGCCGTCGCCGCCGTACCCGACGAGAAAAAAG
>JBGPLR010000166.1:0-6921 GCA_041486545.1 Terriglobia bacterium | reverse complement strand
CGATTCAACGTGCAGGACCGGATCCGTGTGGTGCTCGGCGGATCGTCGGTGCGGAGCGGCGCTTACCTGGCGCCGGGCGTGATCTGCATGCCGCCCATGTACGTGAACGTGGGCGCGTACGTGGACGAGGGAACGCTGATTGACTCGCATGCCCTGGTGGGCTCGTGCGCGCAAGTGGGCAAGCGCGTGCACTTGAGCGCAGCGGCACAGATTGGCGGCGTGCTGGAGCCGGTGGGCGCGTCGCCGGTGATTATTGAAGATGATGTGCTCGTCGGCGGCAACTGCGGCGTCTATGAAGGCACGCAAGTGTTGCGCGGCGCGGTGCTGGGCGCCGGCGTGATTCTCACCCGCGCAACCCCGGTGTATGACATTGTTCGCGAACAGGTGTACCGGTCCAGCGATGCGAGCCCGCTGGTGATTCCGGAAAATGCCGTCGTGGTGCCCGGTGCGCGCGCGGTGAGCAAAGGCAAAGCGGCGGAGTGGGGACTGTCACTGTACACGCCGGTGATCGTGAAGTATCGCGACGAGAAGACCGAGGGTTCCATTACGCTGGAGGACTTGCTGCGATGAATCCGGATTCCACCGCAAAGGTCGCAAAGGACACGCAGATAAACAACTCGCGCTGGCAAGGGAAATTCCTGATTGCGTTTCTGCTGCTGGCGGGAGTCGCCGCGGTGCTGTGGGCGGTTGGGCATTACTCCGGCGCAGCGATTCCTGTTGTTCTGCTGTTGTCGCTGCGCTGGGCGACCTTGCTGGCTTTCGTTGGATACGCGTGGGCGCGGCGGTCGCTGACAGCGTGGATCTTCGCGGGCATGCTGATCGGAGCGGAGATCGGTCATGATTTTCCCGAAATCGCGAAAAACCTGCAGATCCTCAGTGCGATTTTTCTGCGGCTGATCAAGACCATTGTGGCGCCGCTGATCTTCGGCACGCTGGTGGTGGGCATTGCCGGCCACGCTGACCTGAAGCAGGTGGGACGGATGGGGATCAAGGCCCTGCTGTATTTTGAAGTGATCACCACAGTCGCGCTGTTCATCGGGCTGGGCGCAATCAACCTGTCCCAGGCCGGCGTTGGCGTTCCCCGTCCGGCGACGGTGGCCGCACCGCCCGCCACGCAGCCGCAGAAAGCCGCGGACATCATCCTGCACGTGTTTCCGGAAAACATCGCCAAGTCCGTGGCGGAAGGCCAGGTGCTGCAAGTGGTGGTGTTCAGCATCATCTTCGCCATAGCCCTGGCGCTGCTGGGCGAACACAAGCGCCGGGCGATGCTGGAATTCTGCGAAAGCCTGTCAGAAGTGATGTTCAAGTTCACCAACATTGTTATGTTGTTCGCGCCCATCGGCGTATGCGGGGCCATGGCTTATACAGTGGGCAGCGGCGGCTTTGGCGTTCTGGTGAACCTGCTCAAGCTGCTGGCGACGCTCTACGCCGCGCTTGTTGTCTTTCTGGTTTGTGTGCTGCTGCCGGTAGCGTTGCTGGCGCGCCTGCCGCTGAAACGTTTTGTTCAGGCGGTTGCCGAGCCGGTATCCATCGCTTTCGCCACCGCCAGCTCCGAGGCAGCCCTGCCCCGTGCTTTAGAAAGGATGGAAGCATTCGGCGTGCCCCGGCAGATTGTGGCCTTCGTTCTGCCCACGGGCTACAGCTTCAACCTGGATGGCAGCACGCTCTATCTTTCGCTGGCGTCCATCTTTGTGGCCCAGGCGGCGGGGATTCATTTGAGCTTCGGCCAGCAGCTGATCATCGTTCTTACCCTGATGCTGACCAGCAAGGGCCTGGCCGGCGTGCCGCGCGCGATGATTGTGGTCCTGCTGGGAACGGTGGATTCATTTCACCTTCCGGTCTGGCCGGTGTTGATTCTTTTCGGTGTG
This sequence comes from Terriglobia bacterium, assembly GCA_041486545.1. GTDB lineage: Bacteria > Acidobacteriota > Terriglobia > Terriglobales > Acidobacteriaceae > Angelobacter. The sequence goes on along the minus strand of JBGPLR010000166.1, from coordinate 5,053 downwards.
GACCAACTGATGGACATGGGACGCACCGCGACCAACGTGCTGGGCAACTGCCTGGCCACGGCGGTGATTGCGCGCTGGGAAGGCGAGTTGGGAGAAGGATCGGCTTCGCCCACGGTGATGGACGCGGAGTCGTAAACCAATCGCGATGGAACGCATGCTGGCAGGTTCGGCTTCGCCGGCGTCCTGAGGCCATTGCGTCCGCGATGGCCATTCTCTGATAGCATCAAAGTACTGCATGCCTGCTGGAAAATTACATCTTGTACCTCTGGGCGGCCTGGGCGAGTTCGGAATGAACTGCATGGCCGTGCGCTGGGGCGAAGACATCATGGTCGTCGACGCCGGGCTCATGTTCCCTGAGTCGGAGCTGCTGGGCGTGGACATTGTTGTCCCGGACATCACCTACCTGCTGGAACACCGCGATAAGATCCACGGCATTGTGCTCACGCACGGGCACGAAGACCACATCGGCGGGCTGCCGTGGATCCTGTCCGAACTGAACGTGCCGGTCTATGGCACCGAGTTCACGCTGGCCCTGGTGGAAAACAAGCTGGAAGAGCACGAGTTGCTGGACGACGCCGACCTGCGGGAGATCCAGGCGGGCAAACGCTTCAACCTGGGACCGTTCACGGTGAATCCCATACAGGTCACGCACAGCCTGGTGGACTGCGTGGCGCTGGCCATCCACACGCCGCTGGGCGTGGTGATCCACACCGGCGACTTCAAAGTTGATCCCACGCCTACGGACAACCGCGCGTTTGACCTGCACACCTTTGCCGAATACGGCAAAGAGGGCAACGTGCTGGCCTTGCTGCAGGATTCCACCAACGCGGAGCGCCGCGGCTACACGCCGAGCGAGCGCGCGGTGCGGGCGCGCTTTGATGAAATCTTTGCCCGCGCCCAGGGCCGGCTGTTCATCACGTGTTTTTCGTCTTCCATCCACCGCATCAAGCTGGCCATGGAACTGGCGCGCGGCTATCGCCGCAAAGTGGCCGTGGTGGGACGCTCCATCACCGAGTCCACGGAGATTGCGCAGGACCTGGGCTACATTGACGTTCCCGAAGGGATGCTGATCCATCCCGGGCAGATCCGGGAATATTCGCCGCAGCAGGTGTGCGTGCTGATCAGCGGAACGCAGGGCGAGCCCATGTCCGCGCTCTCCCGCGCCGCGGTGGACAACCACAAGCACGCCAGGATTGAGAAAGGCGACACGGTGGTGCTGTCTTCGCGCATCATCCCGGGCAATGAGAAAAGCATTTACCGGATGATTGACCATCTCTACCGCCGCGAAGCTGAGGTGATTTACGACGACGGGTCAACGCCGCCGGTGCACGTGAGCGGCCACGCCAGCCAGGAAGAACTCAAGCTGATCATGAACCTGGTGAAGCCGAAATACTTTATTCCCATCCACGGGGAGTATCGCCAGTTGCGGGTGCACGCCGACCTGGCGCGCTCGGTGCAGCCCGCGGTGGGCCAGGTGCTGCTGCTGGAAAGCGGCGACGTGCTGGAGTTTGACGAACTGGGCGCGCGCAAGATTGACAAAGTGCCCGTGGGGCGCATCTGCATTGATTCCGGTTCGCGCGGCGACGTGGTGGAAGACCTGGTGATCAAAGACCGCCGCCACTTGAGCGAAGACGGGTTTGTGCTGCCGATCATCGCCATCAACAAGCTCACGGGGACGGTGGAATCCATCCCGGAGATTGTGATGCGCGGGTTTGCCGCCGGGTCAGAAGATGGATTCCTGAAAGAATCACGGCGGGTGATCACCCAGACGCTGGACAACTCCACGGCGGAAGAAAGAGCCGACTACGGCGTAATCAAGGAAAAGATCCGCACGGACCTGAAGCGGTTCATCGCAAAAACAACTTCACGGCGGCCGCTGATCATGCCGGTGATCCTGGAGATCTAGTGGCCGAAGCGCGGCGTTCACGCAAACTCGCGTATTTTGCTGTTTGCGCGGTACTGCTATTGCTGGCGTGGCTCCTGCTGCACCGCACGGCCGGCGACTATCTGCGCGCGATGTCATTGCTGACGCGGTTTTCTGACGGTCAGGCACAGGAGTTCTCCACCCGCTTCGCCCGGCATCCGTTCGCACAGGTATTGACAACGGTGCAGACGCCGCAAGGTCCTCTCAAGTTCCGTTTATACATTCCGCAGGACGTCAGCGATCCTCCGGCGATTGTGGTGCTGCACGGCATTCACAATCTGGGACTGGAAGAACCGCGTCTGGGGCGCTTTGCCAGCGCCGCCGCCGGGGCCGGGTTGCTGGTGATGGCGCCCGAACTCACGGACCTGACGGATTATCGGGTGACGCCCAAGACGATTGACACCATCGGCGCCGCCACCAACTTCCTGAGCGCGCGCGTGGGGCGCAAAGTGGGAGTGATCGGACTGAGCTTTGCCGGAGGCCTGGCGCTGCTGACCGCGAGCAAGCCGGAATATGCCGGCAATATCGGGTTCGTGGTTGCCGTGGGCGCGCACGATGACATGGGACGCGTGGCGCGATTTTTCGCCGCCAACGTGGTGGAACGCCCGGACGGCTCCACGGCGCCGCTGGACGCGCACGAATACGGCGTGCTGGTGCTGGCTTACACCCACCTGGGCGATTTCTTTGCAGAGCGCGACATTCCCGCCGCCCGCGATGCCCTGCGGCTATGGCTATGGGAGAAGCCGGAGGATTCGCTGCGAGCGGCCCGCACAGCGAGCGCGGCAGGCCAAGCGGAATTTGACCTGATTGTGCACCATCGCGAGAAACTGCAGCAGCAGCTTCTCAACGAGATTGAGAAATACAAAGATGAGATGGCAGCGGTTTCGCCGCACCACAACCTGGACAAGCTGAAGGTGCCGGTGTTTATTCTGCACGGAACCGGGGACAACGTAATCCCAGCGTCGGAATCAGAGTGGCTGGCCAAGGACGTACCGCCCGGCGCGCTCAAGAAGGTGCTGCTGAGTCCGGCGTTGATCCACGTCCACTTGGAAGACAAGGTGACTCTCTCACAGAAATGGGACTTGATTGAGTTCATGGCGCAGGTACTGGAGGCAGCGGACAAATTACCGCGAACCGGCCGGGTAAACGGTGTGAGATAGCCCGGGGACGGAAGAAGCACGGAGCTGTTTGCTACGCGCCCGCCGGCTTGGCTGCCAGCACACGGCGAAGCAGATCAGGAGCCTTCAAGCGCTGACAGTGTTCGGCGAAGGCGGGACGCGGTCCTTGCCAGCGAAGGTCGTCAATCGTGTTGAAGACGGGCACATCTTCGCGCAGAGTAGCCAACTTACGGAACAGCAACGCGTCATCCCATGCGCTGAATAAAGATTCTGACAAGGCACGAGCGCGCTTGATGGACGGATGCCAAGCCTGCCAATCCTTGGGAATATCTTCAAGGTGCGGATACTGAGATAACGCAAGGGCAGCGGCCTTGGCGCCCCAGCCGGGGATTCCGGGGAAGCCATCGGCAGAGTCGCCGACCACGGCCAGGTAGTCGGGAATGGAGTGGGGTTTGACGCCGAACTTTTCCACGACGCCGGCTTCGTCGCGCACGATCTCACGGCGGCGGTCGAACTGCACGACGCGCGTGCCGGCGACACACTGGCTGAGGTCTTTGTCCGGCGTGCAGATGAAGACTTTTCTTACTTTAGAGTCCTTCGCGGATTTCGCGGCGGACGAAGCCAGCGCGTCGTCGGCTTCAAACTCGACCATGGGCCAGACCACAACACCCATGGCTTCCAGAGCTTCTTCAAGAATCGGGAACTGCGAGAGCAACTCCGGGTCCACGCCTTCGCTGGTTTTGTATCCGGGATAGAGATCGTTGCGAAACGATTCCACAACGTGGTCGGTGGCCACGCCCAGGTGGGTAGCGCCCTGCTCGATCATGGACAGGACGGAGGTCAGCACGCCACGCACGGCGCCGATTTCCTGCCCGCCGGCGTCTTTCGCCGAGGGCACGGCGAAAAAGTAGCGGAAAAGTTCATAAGTCCCGTCAATCAGGTGGACATCCATGGGGCTCTTTCTGCGAAAGACGATGGTAAATGATATGGAAAGGGAGCGGCGCGTGTTTCATCGATGTGTGATCAATGTGCTTTGCGAATGGTGGGCTTTGCGAGGTTCGTCATCGCGAATCCCCGTCGGCGAGGCACGCCATCTTCAGCACCCGAGTAGGGGTGAGGGACCTTGCGTTGCAGAGTAAAAACACAAGGTCCCTCGGGCCTGCTCGCACAATGAAGAAAGCTTGTGCTCGCTCACGGCCCTCGGGATGACGTTGTGTTTTGAGGTTCTCAACGGCCAGCCGCCCTGAAGGGTTCATGAAACACACCGCATGAGGGGAGCTTCGCACAGCGTCAAGCCGGCATCCAATATCCAGCAGGCGCATTTAGCGGCATCATTTACCATAGACAATGCAACTCCACATCCAACCATGGTGACCCTCCAGGACATCCAACAAGCACGCATGTTGTTGCGCGGCATCGCGCTACGAACGCCGCTGGTGGCGTGCCAGCTTCCTGACGGCCGCCAGCTCTTCATCAAGCCGGAAAACCTGCAGCCCATTGGCTCGTTCAAACTGAGGGGCGCCTACAACAAGATTTGGTCGCTTACGCCGGAGCAGCGGAAGCGTGGCGTGGTCGCCCACTCCAGCGGCAATCACGCGCAGGGCGTGGCGTTTGCGGCGCGGGCACTGGGCGTGAAAGCGACCATCGTAATGCCCAGCAGCGCGCCCAAAGTAAAGCTGGACGCCACACGCGCGCTGGGCGCGGAGATTGTGCTGGTGGGTCCGGCGAGCGAAGATCGGATCAGAAAAGCAGAAGACCTGGAAAAAGAGCGCGGGCTGGTGGCTGTGCCGCCGTACAACGACGAAAAGATCATCGCCGGGCAAGGAACGATTGGCCTGGAAATTCTGGAAGACATGCCCAACGTGGAAGTGGTCCTGGTCCCAGTGGGCGGCGGAGGATTGATAAGCGGCGTGGCCACGGCGATCAAGGAGACCAATCCCAAGATCAAGGTGATCGGCGTGGAACCGGAGTTCGCCGCGGACGCGCAGGCGAGCTTGCGCAGCGGCAAGAT